>CAYWMZ010000030.1:0-11342 GCA_964459485.1 uncultured Desulfocapsa sp.
CTATACGATCTGTCTGATTGGGGTCAGCCGGCATAAAGACTGAAGAACGGAAATAATTCTGAAAGAGACCGAGATAATCGATACACTGATGGGTTGGCCCATCTTCACCAACATCGAGACCCACATGTGTCGCAACGACCTTAACACTGGCATGGTTAAAATCATTAAGTCGGTTTTGATTATAGACCTCAGATACGGCAAAGACACCAAAGGTGCTAAAATAGGGAACGATACCTAGGCTTGAGAGGCCGCCAGCCAGGGTGGCTGCATGGTGTTCCTGGATACCCGCCTCAATATAGGCAGCAGGCGAATGTTTATGAAATCCACCCATCTTTACCGAGCCTTCAAGGTCACAGGAAATCCCTGCAATACGCATCTGGCCGTCACTATTATTGGCCTCTGCCAGCCCTTGAAGGGCATTTCCGTAGGCTGAGCGATTATCCAACATTGTTCCGGCTTCATACAGGATGGGATCCCCCCCATTTACGGTCATTTCGGGAATCTTGTATTGCTGAATAGTGCCGGTGGACACAGGTTTTTCACGCAGTGCTTGCCACTTATCAAACTCATTTTCCACACCAAGCTCTGCCATGGCTTTACTTAATGATTCAGGATCGAGCGGAGAGCCATGATACTTGGGGATATTCTCCATAAAAGAGATTCCTTTGCTCATGGTAGTGCGCGACACAATTACTGTGGGGATACCATCATTCTTCTGGTAGGCCTTGGAGAATGTCTGGAAATAGGCATTTTTATCATGGCCGTCTTCAAGATACTGAACATCCCAATTATTGATGGAGTAAAGGGAACGGATAGATTGTGGCATAATCTCTTCAGTGGTACCACAGATCTGAAGGTGATTCCTGTCGACTACCACAATAAGGTTGTCAAGTTTGTACTTTGCAGCATAACGAATGGCCTCAACGATCTGACCCTTTTGATGTTCACCGTCTCCCATAAAGACAATTACCTGATTGGATTTGTTCTGGATCTTAAATCCATGGGCAATTCCTACGGCGGTGGAAAGTCCCTGACCCAGGTTCCCTGTATCCCATTCTACTCCAGGAACGATACGTTCCACATGCCCAGGAAAACCGGATCCTGTCCTGCGAAAACCACTAAGGAAATCCTCTTCAGTAAAGTATCCATATTCGGAAAGGGTAGAATATACTGCTGGAGAGATGTGGCCAATACTCATAATGACACGGTCACGCTCATCCATATCTGGCTGCGCTGCATCATGTCGCATGCAGCCGTAGGTAACCAAAAGATTATCCAATGAGGATAATGACCCCCCTGGGTGACCTGATCCTGCAAGGCTTGTGGATAATAGGATGTTTTTTGCGCAACGAGTACGCATTTCCTGTAGGGTCTCTAATTCATCACTGGACAATTCCTTGGATTGCATAGTAAGTTGCAAGGCCATTGTGGTCTCCATGGTATTTTTTTAATTTTGATGATTTCTTCCTGCGAGAAAACTGTGCATATTACTCTCTTTAAAAAAAAATAACAGTAGTAAAAAATGTTAACGATAGCAGGTAAAAGTTTCCAATCTCCTTTTGTTTTAGCCCCCCTTGCCGGCTATACCGACCTCCCCTTCCGTCTCCTGTGTAGAGAATATGGGGCGGCTCTGGTCGTTTCGGAAATGATCAGCTGTCATGCCCTTATTTACAAACAAAAAAAAACTATTAAAATGTTGGATACATGCCTTGAAGACAGGCCTGTGTCTTTTCAAATTTTTGGGGCAGACCCGATTATTATGGGAGAGGCAGCCACCATTCTAAACGATTTCTCCCCAGATTTTATAGATATTAACATGGGCTGTCCTGTTAAGAAAGTCACAAAAAGAGGGGCTGGCTCTGCCCTTATGAAAGATTGTACTCTTGCTGAAAAAATCATTAAAGCGGTTGTCAATAACTCCACAGTGCCGGTCACGGTAAAGACCCGTATTGGTGTCGATTCACATACACTTATAGCAGAAACCTTCGCCAAGATGAGTGCAGAATCCGGAGCCGCTGCCATCACCATCCATGGCCGCACCTGGTCACAAGGCTTTTCAGGTATGGCTGACTGGAATGAAATTCAGAAAGTAAAGACAAATGCCACGATTCCGGTCATTGGCAACGGAGATATCAGCAGTTGGCACGACGGGATGGAAAAACTTGAGAAAAGTGCCTGTGATGGCATCATGGTTGGTCGTGGTGCCCTTGGTAACCCATGGATATTCAGTGAGCAGGGAAGGCCTAAGTCTGTTTCCCAAATAGTAACTGCCGCCCATCGCCATTTACAGCTAATGGAACAACATTTGGATGTCGAGAGGAAGATTGCAGTTATTAAAAACCAGACAGGTCGCTACTTTCACGATTTTCCGGGAAGCTCCCGAATACGACAAAAAATCCACAGCTGCCACAGTTTTGAGACGTTAAAACAGTATATTACTTCCATTTGTTAAGTTTCAATTACCCGTCCCCCCCGATCCCTGTACCATTCTGCCAAGAGCAATAATGATAGACCTTGCGGCCTGTAACTGAAGATCCACCCTTTCGTTTTCATTCCCCTCCCCACCTGCCTTCACACGTTTATCTCGAGCCACAATCGGTGGAGATGCCACAAATATATCCGGGCTGACCCCTAGTCCCTGTATGGATCTCCCGGAAGGGGTGTAATATCTCCCAGTTGTGAGCTGGATGGCTGCACCGTTTTTCAATCGAAAAATATTTTGAACTGTCCCCTTGCCAAAGGTCTTTATCCCAACCACAATGGCTCTTTTCTGTTCCTGTAATGCAGCGGTAACGATCTCGGCAGAACTTGCAGTACCTCCGTTTACCAGGACAACCATTGGAAAATCAAACCTTCTGCCCCCCAAGTGTGCCTTGTACACTCTATTCATATTCTTTTTGCCTTTTACAGAGACAATGATACCTCTGTTAAGAAAGATATCGGTCACATGTACAGCCTGATCAAGAGGGCCTCCAGGATTGTCTCGTAAGTCCAGAATTACTCCAGTTACAGCCGTCCTTACTATCCTGTTTACTATCGCTCTTACTGCTTTCGTGGTACTGGAATTAAAGAGATACAGCTTGATATACAATACTCCTGGCGAAAGTAACTTTGAATATACAGATCCTTCAGGAAGTGGGTTACGTTGCAAGGAAACCTCTCTGCTATTCACTGCCCCTTGATGTTGAACAGTCAATACCACCTTAGTACCCTGTGCACCACGAAGTTCAGCCACCATCTGTATTAGAGTTTTACCTTGCAAGGTATTGCCGTTTATCTGGTGTATTTGATCACCACTCCTAATCCCCTGCCTGTACGCACTCATTCCCTCTATTGGAGTTATTACCGTGAGAGTACCATTACGCAATTTGACATCAAGGCCAACGCCATAACGTTCCCCACTTCCTGTTCCGTCAATTTTACGAACTTCCTCGGGAGGGATATATAGGGAATGTGGATCTAGTGAACGCAGCAACCCTTTGATCGCATTTTCCTGTAAACGGTTTACATCGACAGGATCGACAAAATTTTTTCGTATAAGATCTACAAGGGTATCCAGCTTAGTGATATAATTACTGGATTCTGTGGTACCAGCGGTGCCAGCGTAAAGAGAAGCGTGAAAAAGAAGACCTAGAATAGAGAACAGAAAGATACTCTTTGTCATGTGATGGAAGAAATCCTATTGAATTGTCTCCGAAAAAAAAACCTCCTGCCAACAGAACATTGGCAGGAGGTTAAGAAGCACATATTCAGGGAACAAACCCTGAATAAAAACAGCGTTATCTATTCGTCTCCATCTTCCTGCAAGGATTTAACCAGCAGGCTTCCAGCCAATCCTGCTAATCCAATATTTTTAACCTGTTTCATCGCAGGTTTCATCATATTAGCAAGCAGGGAACGACGTGAATTGGCATCTGGCATTTCCTGCGGAGTCGATGTTTTATCGAGCAGTTCCAGATCCTTTTCTTTTCCAGAATAGTAAACATTCGGACCGATCTTTACATTAGCTGATTCCAGACGTTTTGCACCACCTTTCAGATATGCAGCGACATTTTTGTCATCTGTATACCCAAAAATCCTGGCATCTGTAATACAGGTCTGCACACAGGCAGGCGGTAATCCTTTGCTAACCCTTGGCATACAAAAAGTACATTTATCAGCAATACCCTCACCATCAAGATCTTTGTTAACGGTATCAGTGTTCACATAACGCGCCCCATAGGGACATGCATCACGACAGGCACCACAGCCAAGGCATCGTGTTTTGTCAATCTGAACCGTACCATTGAATGGATCCTTCCAGGTGGCAGGTACTTCCATAGTTTTGGTCTTACTACTGTTATCATCCTTGAATGTTACTTCAACCGGGTCAGCAGGACACACTTCAGTACAGGCCGGACTATCACAGTGGTTACAAAGTCCAGGATAAAAAGTAAAAGAAATACCTTTACTGGTTTGAGCAGGACCCAGGCGAGATACCCAGTTCCGGTGCCAGTCTTCCTTTGTCGGAACCTGCCATTCTGCACGACAGGCGATTGCACAGGCGTGACAACCGACGCAGCGGTCAAGATCTATCACCATTGCATATTGTTTCATTCTATCTATCTCCTTTAGGCTGTTTTGCTCACAAAACGGGGAATTTCGTTGGGTACACTGACCAATTCGGGAATATTCAGAGTTTTCCCGCCTTTAATAATACGAACAAAATTTGTCCGTTTACTGTCAGAACCGATAAATGAATCGTTAACGATATTTGTCATCATAAATCCATCTGCCGCCCCTTTTCCGTAAGCCCTTGAAAGATTTTTAGATTTAGAACCAAAACCATGGTACATAAAAACGGTGTCAGGACGAATACCAGGGGTAACTAACGTTTTAATCGGATTGGATCGTTTCCCGTCCTGATTTTCAAGGATAATCGCTTCATTATTTTGAATACCAAGCTTTGCGGCAACCTTATCATTCAACCAGAGACTATTCTCAGGCATTTCATTATTCAGCCAGAGATTATTCATGGTTCTTGTGAAGGTGTGCATTGGAGCTCTTCCATACACGAGACGTGTATAGCCCTTAGGTGCTGCTGGGGTGGGCTCAAACTTTGGAATAGCTGGGAGGTCTTCCATTTCGAAGTTCTCAACAAACAACTGAATCTTTCCGTTTTCAGTCCCAACTTCAAGCTTTTTAGGATCACGGTAAGGATTGCCAGGGTAGGTCACTAGGCCTCCCTGTTTGTTGAGTTTGTCAAGAGACAGGCCAGCTCCCTTCAGCTCTTCATTCAGGAACTCTTGCTCATTAGCACAACTGTAGCCTTTGATCCCAAGTTTTTCGGCAAGTCCCTTGGCGATTTCATAGGGAGATTTCACATCAAACATTGGTTTAACAACAGGCTGCCGTACGGTAAGATAGGGAGTAAGACCATCGTAGGTATACAGACCGTCATAGCGTTCAAGATAGACACTATCGGGAAGAATGATATCAGACCAAATCGCAGTCTCACCAGCCATCATCTCCTCACAGAAGATGAAATCCAGTTTTTTAATGGCCCGCATCGTTTCGTAGGGATTAGGAAGCGTTTGGATGATATTCACACCATTGACACCCAGCAGTCTGATGGGATAGGGCTTATCGGTGAGAATTGCATTAATGATTTCCCGGGTACTTGATCCAAACATATGGGAGAAGGGATATTTGGAATCATCTTTTAAGGAAACCTCGGCCTCTACTGTTTCGACATTTTCAGGCTCTGGACATTCTGTTTTACCCGTCTTCACAGGGGTGGGGAAATAGATTCCGCCGGGAACACCAACAGCACCAAAGAGGGCAGTAAGGATGGCATAGGACTGATGACGGCCAGTATCGCCCTTACCATACCAGGTCGCATGACGACCAGGATGGATATTGACATTAGGCGCCGCCTTGGCAAGTTCTTCAATGGCAGCCTTCATATCTTCTATCTTCAAATCACAGATCCTAGCAGCCCACTCCATTGAGTATTGGCTGACCTCTTTTTTCAAGGCATCAAATCCATCACATTTATTTGCAACAAAATCCTTGGCATACAGTTTATTCTGAATAACATAGTTTATCCACGCAAGCATCAAAGCCGTGTCAGTGCCAGGTCTGATAGGGAGATAGATATCGGCCTTATTGGCAGCGGTAGAAAAACGCGGATCAACGACAATCAGCTTAGAGCCATTCTGAAGTCCACCAATAAACTCACGGACATGAGACACATGAACATTCTCACCGATATGAGAGGCAACCAGAAGCATTGCCTTGGAACTTGCCATATCGTTATATTGCCGGGTACCTGTGGTTATGTATCCAACGGTATTGAGGTAGGCTAAAGCAGCAGGCCCTACACACTGGTAGAACGCAGGCTCACTTGAATAATTTTCCGTTCCCATTCCCTTAAAGATACCCCGTAAAAACTCAGCAGAAGCACCATGATCAAAATAGGCAAGGGCATGGGGACCATATTCTTTCTTGACCTTTTCCATGTTGTGGGCAATTTCTCCATATGCCTCGTCCCATGAAATTTTGGCCCATTTCCCCTCACCTCGGGCTCCCACCCGTTTGAGCGGAGTTTTGATACGGTCGGGATCGTAAACAAGTTGAACACCTGAATTACCACGAGCACAGACCCTAGGCCCATTAACAGGACTTTTGGGATTCCCTTCAATTTTTACAATTTTGCCATCCCTGACTTTGCCAACTATAGGACAACGCCAGAAACACATCTCGCACACCGAAGTAACCTCGGTAGTTCCCATACTCCCCATGGAAGCCCCTGGGACACTCTGTGCCTGAGCCGAACGAAAGAATCCGGATTTACCGGAAAAACCGCCCATGGTAGATGCCGCAACTGCCACAGCAGTAGCAGATGACATCTTCATAAAATGTCGCCTATTCATGTATTATCTCCTCTTCTATTTGTCTTAGGCACAGATCTGATATCCGGCCGAGTTCACGATAAAATTCATTAGGGCAAGCATCCAATAACTGCTGGAGAAAAGTAGGGTACCAGACCAACAAGTGCTCACTTAAAAACCGATGGAGCAATTCATCCCGGCCTTCATCAATGAGAAAACCGACGAAATTCAACTCATGAGCGATATGATCAGGACTTTCCTTCTCCGCAAGCGGTTCAACACCAGCTTCGGCATAAAAGGCAAGGGCTTCATCATAGCCCTGCTGCCGGAGCATTCCAGCGTTATTTATATACAAAGAGGCATAGGGAGGGGCGAAGACGCCATCAGCGGCGTTGATAAAAAGACGTACATACTCAACCTGCATATCGAGTAAGGGGTAGGATTCATCGCTAATATCGGCCTCTCCAACCACTGTTCCAAAATCAGTAGCCAAAAGCCTTAGCGTCTCCCTGTCCTGTTCCATGCTGTCATTCTCAGGATAGGAAAATACTTTGGAAAGAAAATAAAAGGGGTGTTTAGCCATTGGTATTTTTCAACGCACTGTATTGCATTGACTCTATTTCTCTAACGGTTGATCCATTCTCCATGCAACACAATTCCCTTCAGAATTCTGTTTGAGAAAACAGTTTTTAAAAAAAATTAAATCCTGCCAACTATAGTCCAATCACAGTTAGTGAAAGAGATCAACAGTTATCTCCCTTGTCACTTTTTTCTTCTACTCCCCCCCCAGCGCAACTCAGCACCATATTTCTTATAGACTCCCCTGTTTGCCAGGGGTGGTGAAAGCGTCTTAACGGTAAGGGAGAGGATAGAAAGCTGAGGCAAGGTCGGCAACGACAAACTCTTTTTTTCTTTTAATTCCTAGCGGTTACAACTTACAAAAGGGTCGAAGTCTGAAAACAGTAATCCCCATTCACCTATACATAGCAACTCATTGACAATGAGTAACGAATTGGCTATGCTTGGCGTTGTTTTGGAGATTCGCAGCACCACTCTGTGGTGTTCACATACTACGAAGTTTTTTTTTGTAAAGTATTAATTTAACTTTTCTCCATTTTTCCATTTTTTTGTAAAAAACTTTACCACTTTCCCCTCAATTTCTCCCGCCATGTCCCATTCTGAAACATCAAAAAATATAGCAAGAGTCTATCGCTTTCTCTCCCAATGTATGCAATACCCCGATAAGGAGTGGATGAATGACGATTTCTTCAATATCCTTTACAACCTGCTTGGCACCCTTGGCGACATAGAAAGTGGTGTTCAGATTAAGAGTAGTATCGACCGGGCAGTCGACCCCATTGAAGATCTCCAGGTTGAGTATACCAGACTTTTCATTAATGGAATGCCCCACGTCATTGCTCCGCCCTATGGCTCTGTCTATATAGATAAATCCCTCCAGGGTGCCTTTGCCGGGGACACTCTAGCCTTCTATGGAAAAAAGGGCTTTGGGATGGATCCAGATGCTGATCTACCAGACCATCTTATCCACGAGCTTGAATTCCTCTCACTACTTGCTGAAGAAGAAGACTTTGAAGGTGAAGAGGAGTTCTTAAAAAATCTGTTTCGCCCCTGGTTTAAAAAGTTTCACCCACGGGTAACGGAAGGAGCTCACCATTCATTTTATGGAGTAGTTGTACAATTAATTGATTTTTTCACAAAGGAGGAAGACAAAGATGGCTTACAACCTAACGAGGCGTAAATTCCTTCAGACAGCATCCCTGGCAGCAGCCTCGCTACCTCTGTCTAAGGTTGTTTCCGCTAACACCGGTGTCACCAAAGCCCCCCTTCAAGCGATGGGAACTTTTGAAGACAAAACTGTTGTAGGTGGAATTTGCGAAATGTGTTTCTGGCGTTGTCAACTGGTCGGTAAAGTACGAGACGGCCGCCTGACGAAGCTTGAAGGGAACCCTAAATCCATTGACAATGGTACTGCAATCTGTGCCCGTGGTAATGCAGGTATAAAACTGCTTTATGACGTGGATAGGCTGAAGTTCCCCATGAAAAATGTTGGAAAGCGCGGCGCCCCAAAATGGAAAAAAATCTCCTGGAAAGAGGCTCTGGACGAATGTGCGTCCAAGCTTAAAAGCACCGTTGACCAATACGGTGCCCAGGGAATTTGTGTCTTTCCCCATGGAGCATCTGCCAAGTACCCCATGCACTATTTTGAACGTGCAGTGGGTACCCATAATGTTTCCGAAGCCTCTTTCTTCCAGTGCCGTGGTATCCGTGATACCGCCTACGTTGCCTCCATCAACAAAGCACCTGGTGAAAAAATTGATATGGCAAACACCAAAGTGATGTTCTTTATTGGAGATCATCTTGGTGAAAACATCCATGTTTCTCATATCAAACAGTACATCCAGGGGCTGCAAAACGGTGCCAAACTTATCGTCGCTGACCCTCGTTTTTCTGCGGCTGCTGCCAAGGCCGATATCTGGGTACAGATCAAACCCGGTACCGACACCGCCTACATGCTGGCCATAATGAACTACCTCGTCAAAAACAGCATATATGACAAGGCTTTCGTTAAAAACCACACAGAAGGTTTTGAGGAATTCACCGAGGCCATTAAAGGTTGGAGCCTTGAGAAAGCAGCTAAGGAGTGTGATATTCCAGCGGCTCAGATCCAGGAAATTGCTGAAATGCTTGCAGCCAATGCTCCACATGTCGCCATCCATCCCGGACGCCACGTCTCATGGTATGGCAATGATTTCCAACGCGAGCGTGCACTTGCCTGTCTCACCGGACTTCTCGGAGCATTCTATGTGAGGGGTGGCTGGGTTCCTGCTATAGCACCAAAAGTGAAGAGCGTATCCTGGGCCAAAGAAGACCATGATAATGTCCATAACCTGAATGTTAAGCATGATGGTTCCAAGCACTACACCAACAGCCCTCCCGGAACGCCCACAGAGTTAATCCGTGATACCGCCATTAGCGGCAAACCATACCCCATTAAAAGTTGCGTCATCTGGGGCCAGAACCCCATGCAGACTATCCCCAATCAGCAGAAGACGAGGGATTTCTTCAATGCCATGGATTTCGTAATGTGCGTTGATGTTATGCCAACGGACATCACCGCCTGGGCCGACATCCTGCTTCCAGAGTCTTCCTATCTTGAACGTTTTGACTTTATCAAGACAGGAACCCAGTGGGATCTCTCCAAAGAGCATCAGCAGTTCATCTCTGCCCGTATGCCTCTGGTTGATCCGATGTTTGAGCGTAAAGATCAGATCTATATCACCAATGAGATTGCCAAACGTATGGGCCACGAGGCCAAAATTCCAGTGAAAACTATTGAAGAGTTGGTGGACAAGTCCCTTGCCTCAGTCAATCTCTCCATTAAAAAACTAAAGACTTTTGATGGTATCCATATTCAGCCAGGTGAAGATCCCTTTGGAATCCCTGAAGACTTCACCGTCATGCTGTTCAACGATGACCTTGAAGACGATGGACATCCCGGAGCGCCGACCTATAAAGCAGTCCCCGGTAATCCCAAAGGATTCACCAGACTGCTGTACGGTCGTGCTCCCGTTCATACCTTTAGCAGAAGTCAGAATAATATATGGCTGCACAACGCCATGCCAGACAATCCTGTGTGGGTCAATAATGAAGTTGCCGCAAAACTTGGGCTTATCAATGGCGACACCGTTTCTTTTGTAAACAGTGAAGGGGTCAAGTCAGCCACCACTACCACCGTAAAGGTCACCGCCGGTATCAGAAAAGACTGTGTCTACATGTACCACGGTTACGGTTCTGCGAACCCACTGATGACCATTGGTGTTGGTGCTGGTGTTGATGATCAGAGCCTTATCACCAAAATAGCCATCGATCCTGAGACAGGCTGTAGTGGAATGCGGAACAACTTTGTTAAACTGATAAAAGATGGAAAGGTTCTGGACATTCCAGCTTAATCTTATCTTATAGCCTTTTTAGGGAGGATATATTCAATGCAATATGGAATGATCATAGATCTGGAACGCTGTGTTGGCTGTCATGCCTGCACCATTGCCTGTAGGGCAGAGTGGGAGGTTCCCATACCTTACCAGCGTAACTGGGTCAAACGTCTCGGCCCCACCATGACCGAACACGGCATGACCTCAACATACTACCCCGGACTCTGTAATCACTGTGACAGACCACCCTGTGTGGATGCATGTCCCGCTGATGCCGTACAAATGACATTTAAAGATGCCAAATCCGGTAAATCCAAAACCATGGAAGTTGCTGCCACCTGGAAAGATCACTTTGACGGGACTGTACAGGTTGATAAAAACCGCTGCCTTGGTTGTGGTGCATGCGCTGACGCCTGTCCCTATGGCGCCCGCTACATTAACCCAGGGCTCACTGACGATACCGGCGGCAAAGTTGACAAATGTACCTACTGTAAACCACGCATTGAAGAAGGACTTC
>CAYWMZ010000031.1:0-11225 GCA_964459485.1 uncultured Desulfocapsa sp.
ATGATCTGTATCAGTAACTGCGACAAGATTACCCCGGGTATGCTCATGGCCGCCATGCGCCTCAACATCCCCACCATCTTTGTTTCAGGCGGCCCCATGGAGGCGGGAGTTGACGGAGAGAAACGCTATGACCTGGTTGATGCCATGGTTATGGGAGCAGATAAAGAGGTGAGTGATGAGGTGGTGGATGTCGTTGAACGCTGCGCCTGTCCCACTTGCGGATCCTGTTCCGGGATGTTTACCGCAAACTCCATGAACTCCCTGAATGAGGCCTTAGGTATGGCTCTGCCGGGTAACGGCACCATTGTGGCCACCCATAAGAATCGCCTGACTCTGTTTGAACGGGCCGCAGATCGTATCGTGGCCATGGCTGACTCCTGGTACCAGCAGGAAGACAGCTCGGTGTTGCCACGCAATATTGCCTCCCGGGCAGCATTTTTAAATGCCATGACCCTGGATATCGCCATGGGTGGCTCCACCAATACGGTTCTGCACCTGCTGGCCATTGCCCATGCCGCAGAGGTGGATTTCAGTATGGCCGATATTGATGAGCTTTCCCGCAAGATCCCCAATCTCTGTAAAGTGGCACCGTCATCTCACTATCATATGGAAGATGTCAATCGGGCTGGTGGTATTATGGCTATACTTGCCGAGCTTGATCGGGCCGGAATGATAGACAGCAGTGTCAGCCGGGTGGAGGGCAAGACCCTGAAAGAGATCCTGGCCAGTTGGGATGTGGCCGGCAAGGGCTGTGATGATGAGGCCCGCAGTCTCTACCTCAGTGCGCCGGCCCAGAGCGGGCGTAACCTTCTTATGGGATCCCAGGAGACCATGTATGCCGAGGTCGACCTTGATCGAAGGCTAGGCTGCATAAGGGACGTGGAAAATGCCTACAGTCAGGATGGGGGGCTTGCCGTGTTGTACGGTAATATTGCCCTTGATGGCTGTATTGTGAAGACGGCCGGAGTGGATCCCTCCATCTTTAACTTTAAGGGAACAGCCCGGGTCTATTCTTCCCAGGAAGCTGCCTGTGATGCCATCCTGGACGGCACTGTTACGGCGGGAGATGTGGTCATTATTCGCTATGAAGGGCCTAAGGGCGGCCCTGGAATGCAGGAGATGCTCTATCCTACTTCGTATCTGAAATCAGTGCATCTGGGCAAGGAATGTGCCCTGATAACCGATGGCCGTTTTTCTGGTGGAACTTCGGGGCTGTCCATCGGCCATGTCTCTCCTGAGGCCGCAGCAGGAGGTGCCATTGCCCTGGTTCAGGAGGGGGATAGTATCGAGATTAACATTCCGGAGCGCAGTATCAATGTGATGATTACGGATGAGGAGTTGGCGGCCAGGAGATCGGCCGAGGAGAAGAAGGGAAAGGCGGCATTTTCTCCGCAGGATCGAGACCGCTACCTGTCCCAAGCCCTCAAGGCGTACGCAATGTTTGCCGCTTCAGCCGATAAAGGGGCGGTGAGGTTGCTCCCCGATGAGAACTGAGGTGATTGCCACTTCCTGGCAATGTATCTGGAAAATGAGGCTTTTCTACCCATAATGATATTGACACTTAGGGATGTTTTCTGTAGGTTAAGTATTCGCTTGACTTGTCGTTTGGGGTTGAAACTTTTCTATTTTAATACATTTTTTGTGAGGTTGGGTTATGAGTAAGAATAATGTTATCATTGCCTTAGTTGTTCTCTGTCTAGTCGGAACAATATGGGGTTCGGTTCAGGATAAAAAAAGTATAAGCCTTGAACGTCAGCTAGTTGCCTTGAAGGCCCAGACGGCTGGGGCAGATACTGCTGCCAGTGCCGATTCCCAGGCTGAGGTTGAAAAACTGACTCTTCAAAATCAGACACTTCTTGCGGATGCGGCAACTCTTAAAGAGAGTGTGGCCAGTCTGGAGCAGGATCTTGCCGCAGCAAAAGAAGAGCTGGTCGGATCTGTCAGTGGCAGCCAGGACTTAGAGGCCGTGCAGGCCCAGTTGGATGCCCGCAGTGCCGAAGTTGCAAGTCTTGAAGAGGCTGTCACAGCCGCCAAGGCTACAATTGTTGAGAAAGAGTCGGCCCTTGCCGCTGCTAAAGAAGCATCCGCAGGTCTTGAGAACATGCAGTCTACTCTGGCCAACAGTGTAGATGCCTACAGTGCCAAAAGCCAGGAACTTTCTGCTGAGGTCGAGGAGTACTCCGGGCGTATCCAATCCCTTGAAAACGCCTTGGAGGAACGGACCAAGATTCTTATTGCCAGTGGTGAAGAGTTGTCCCGCACCAAGTTGAACATGAATGTTCTGCTCTCCAGGATTGCAGCTCAGAATAACTCCATTGATATTCTTGAGGAGACTCGGGTTAGCCTTGAGAAAGAGTTGTCAAAACAGTTCCAGGAGGTAGAATCTCTCCGGAATCAGTTGCATAGTCAGGTAGCAGGAGAGGAGAAAGCCCCTCAGGAAGAAGTCTCTTCGCACTGATTTAATTTTTATAAAAGTTGTATAAATGCCTCTATCCCCTATCGTGGGGATAGAGGCATTTTTTTTTTAAAACTCTTCCGGTTGGTTTTGGGGGTCGGGCGAGTAAGGTTTGAATAGCCATGGGGAAACCTTCCCAGAGGAGAGTATATGGAGACTTTGGATTGCAGGGGATTGCCCTGTCCGGAACCGGTATTGCGTGCTAAGACACATCTTGAGGCACGATCGGGTGATGCCTTCGTGGTTGTGGTTGACAATGAGGCTTCCCGTGAAAACGTTCTTCGTTTTGGCAGGAGCCGGGGCTGTGAAAGTAGTTCTGTGGACACTGGAGATGGCTGCTTTTCTGTCACCTTGCAACCTGCTGAGGAGAGTGTAACCAGTGCTGAATTTCATGAAGCTGACTATAGCTGTGATATTCCTGCCGGGGGCAATCTGGTCTATGTTATTTCTTCTGACTGTATGGGGCGCGGTTCCGAGGAACTGGGCTGGGCCCTGTTGCAGACCTATGTCTCCACCATTGCTGAAATCAGCCCGCTACCATCCCATATCCTCCTCTATAATGGCGGGGTCAGGCTGAGCAGCAGTGATGGCAAGGCCCTGGAGGCCTTGCAGGCCCTTGAGGAGAAGGGGGTGACCGTCTGGATTTGTGGTACCTGTCTCGAATTCTTCAAGCTGGAAGATCAGCGTCAGGTGGGCAGTATCACCAATATGTACGATATCATGAATACCATGGCCATGGCTGCCAAAGTTGTGAGTCCTTTTTAGGTTCTTATCCGGAACTGGATATATGACTACACAAATGCCCGGCCCTGGCACTGCAACTCCCATTACTACTATCGAGGATGAGTGTGTAAACTGTGGCAGGTGTGTCAAAGAGTGCGCCTTTTTAGGAGAGTATGGTTCTCCTAAAAGGCTTGCTGAGGACTGGCCTGTGACCAGAAAAGGGGTCTTGAAACACTATCCCTTTCAGTGCAGTCTCTGCGGCTTATGCCACGGGGTATGCCCTCAGGATCTCGACCCTTCGGCTATGTTTCTGGCCATGCGGCGCAGCCTGGTGGAGAGTGGTGAGGGGATTCTTGGGGAGCATAAGAAAATTCGATCCTATGAAAAACTGGGCAGTTCTCCCTTGCTCTCTTGGTTTCATATTCCCGAAGATTGTAATACCGTACTCTTTCCCGGTTGCGCCCTGCCGGGAAGCCGTCCCCGTACCCTGCTGCATCTCTACCGGCATCTCCAAAAATCCCATCCCACATTGGGGCTGGTCCTTGAGTGCTGCACCAAGCCCTCCCACGACCTGGGTGACAGCGATCATTTCCAGAAGATGTTTTCTGAGCTGTGCAGTATTCTCCTGCGCCATTCGGTGAAAAAGGTTCTGGTTGCCTGTCCTAACTGCTATCGAATTTTTAAGGAGTATGGCAGTGGACTTGAGGTGGAGACGGTGTATGAGCTGCTGGCCCGGGAGGCAGATTTTTCCCTGAATATCCAGGAAAGAGTGACCGTTCACGATCCCTGTGGGGTGCGGTTTGCCTCTGGGGTTCAGGAAAGCAGCAGGGAGTTGTTACAGCAGCAGGGGCTGGAGATCCTGGAAATGAAGCATAACCGGGCCACCACCATCTGCTGTGGTGAGGGTGGTTCTGCCGGGTTTGTGCGGCCCGATTTTGCCATATCCTGGATCACAAAGCGGGCTGAGGTGGCGGGGCAGGGTACCATTATCAGTTACTGTGCCGGTTGTACTCATTTCCTGGGTAAGCGTTCCCGCATCTATCACCTTCTTGATCTGCTCTTCTTTCCTGAGGTAGTATTTGCCAGGAAACATCGGGTGAGTAAGGCTCCATTCACCTATTGGAATCGGTTCCGCTTGAAACAGCATTTGAAGAAACGTAGTCTCGGGGGCATCTCCGGGAGCCGCAAGCGGTTACGGTAGCCCCTCGGACGGAGGCCGTTCTCTTTATCCCTGTGCTGCATTTGCATCGTCGCGCAGTACCCGATTAACCTTGGCCCCGCTATCCCACAGGGCATTGACCAGGTTGTCTAGCTCCTCACCATTCACCCTGATAGTGAGCAGTTGCTGATCCTGGCTGAAATTTTTGTAGACGCTGATGGCACTTAGATTCATATCAAATTTTCTGCATAGATCTATGATTGCATAGAGTGCTGTGCTGTTGTTTGCTATGCACAGCTCAATGCGGGCCCCTGGATCTCCCGCACCGGACATTTCTATGAATGCCTGAAAGATATCGATTTCGGAGATAATCCCCACCAGTTTCTCCGCTTCGAGCACGGGAACCGCTCCAATTTTGAAACGGCGCATCAGGAGGGCTACATCCTCCAGAGGGTCCATGGGGTGGGCCGTAACGGGATTTTGGCTCATAAAGGCAGAGACATGCGCCTGGGTGGCGATGAGAATGTTTTCCGGGCTTAGTGAAGAATCGGCGGCAGAGGGCAGGGCCCTGTTGATATCTGTCTGGCTGAGCATGCCTATAAGCTGAGCATCCTGCATCACGGGGAGATGTCGAAAGTTGGCATGATCCAGGATCTCTTTGGCTTGACCGATAGGGGTATCGGCTTCTACGGTGTGAACCGGCTGCTGCATCCAGAGTTTTATAAACATGTCTTGTTCCTGCTGCTATGCGTTCTCCTTAGAGGTCGCTTTCGATAAATGTGGATTGATCTGAGGCAAGGTGAAAACGAACAGCCTTGAGATCGTGTTCAAGGATGCTGGTGGCGTTGCCGATCTGCAACTCTGTGCCCCTGAAAATGCTCCCCTGTATACTGATACTTACGGTATCCAGATAGGCCGCTCCGCTCTCTGCGCTGCTGTTCGCTCCGGGGATAAGGTTCAGGTGGGTCATCTCATGGTGCAGGTTGCAGACAGCCTCTTCCAGGGACTCTCGTTGATCTACCTTTTTCTTCAGGCCATGACGCATCAGAAAACTGAGCCGTTCCGCTTCCAGTTCTTTAAACTGGGCCCGCATCTTGAGGTAGCGTAGGTAACGCCCTGGGGCTATTCCGGCGGCCAATAGGCTGGAAGGGGAATTGGCAGAACCTACATTCCCAAGGGTGAGACTGGCCCCGCTCATCATAAATCCGCCCATGATCTGGCTCTTCTCGGTGCAGAGGATATCCCCATCAGCCATAATTCTGCTGAAATAGGCCTGCTTGCGAAGGATCACCTTTCCCTTGGCCCGGAGCCGGCCCCGCTCGATAAAGCCAATATCAGCATCTCCCTTGGAGCTTACCCGGCAGCGTTTCCCAAGAACACCGCCCTTGATCACCAGATTTCCCTTGCATTTCAGGGTGGCTGAACGCACGTTGCCACCTAGCAGGAGGTCACCGTGGGTCTTCACCTTAAAGCCGGGCAGTACGGCCCCGCCAATTTCCACAGCGTTCTTTGATTCGACATTTCCGGTACTGAAATCGATATTCCCGGGGATCAGCTGTTTGGCGCAGACCTTGATAGAGTTTTCACTGACCATGGACAGTATGCCGCTGTGGGTGGCCCGAACCACCCCTGCTTCTTCATCAAACTCGGCATCATCGGAGACTGTAACCGGGATAAGCTTGCCAGGAATCTGGGGGATGGCCTTTCCCAGGACATCAAGGCCGGGAGTACCTTCTGTGGGAGGGACTTGGGTGGCAATAATCTGGCCCTTATTTACTCCCACAAACATCTTTCGCTCCCGAAAGTCGATCTTGCCGTTTCCCATTAGCTTTCCAGGCAGTGGCCCCACTTCAACCTCAAAGCGCAGGGAACTGTTTATGCCATTCATGGGCAGCATTGCTCTGGCCACTGTTTCGTTCAGGAGAATAGATGGTCCAGTTTTGCATCGCTGTAATAGCACTTCGAGGTAGTCAAGGCTCATCCCGAAGGTTACCTCATTTTCTGTGAGGAGTGTAAAGAGATCCTGGGCTGTGAGATTGGAGGACTTGGTTGGTGCTGGGTACAAGTTGATACTGGCCTCCAGGCAATCGTCTGCAATAGTAACCAGGGGCATAAGAGTGATCATGCTGAGCTCAAACTTCTTGGTGGTCTTCTGGGAGAGTTGTGGATAGCCGTCGGTTTCGGCCAGGAGAATCTTCTTGTCTTCTGAGATTGTGGTGAACTTTCCGGGTACCAGTTCCGCCTGTCGCGCAGGTTGTTTCCCGGCTGGGGCAGAGTGCAATTCCGCCAGAGGCTGGCCCTTATGCATCAGTTCCATGGTTTGTATAGAGTTGTTGTCGCCGTCTACCACCGTTTCTGTGTGAAACAGGAATTTTGGGATAAGGAGGGGGGGGGGTGCGTTTGTTTTACTGGTCAAAGGCTGGGATCCTACTCTGTTCCTACAAGGGACTTGAGCCAGAGGCGGCAGGCCTCTAACTGTTTTTTCTTCATAAAAATGGTGATGATGATTGCTGTGGCTTCTTTGAGCCCAATCATTCGGGGTGAGTGGATAGCCGTGCAGTGGAGGATATCATAACCGTTGGAGCCTTTTATGATATGGCTGATCTCACCATTTTGAAGAGAGAAGAGTACATGGTCAAGTTCATGGCAGAGCTCGCCTGCAGCACGGGGACCAAGATCCCCCCGATCCTTGCTGGTGCTGCAGTCGGAGAACTGATACGCCTCTTCCCCAAAGCACTGGGGATTGTCAAGGACACGCCTGTGGAGAGTGGTGGTTTTGGCAAGAGCCGCTTCCATGTCTGAGGGGCTGGAAGGGTTGAATCGAATATGGATATGGTTGGCAGTGCGACGTTCCGGGGTGTCAAATTCTGAACGGTGGGCCTGAAAGTATCTGCGGATCTCTTCCGATGATACGGACTGGACACTGGATGCTACCCGGGACAGTATCGTCTCCACTCGCAGGTCATTGTGGAGGGCCATAGTGTACTCTTCCAGGCCCATATTATTCTCATCCAGGGTATTGTAAAATGTTGTGGAATCAGGATATTCGGAAATGACTCCTCTGAGGGTCTGTTTGAGTGTGATCTGAGGGATGACCACACAGCAGGCATCATCGGAGGTGAGAATGACTTGGTGCAGGAGCATCTCTTCGTTGGCGTGCTGATAGGCCTGGGTGTACTCTTTTTCGGTCAGATTGCTGGCACTCTTTTTAAAGTCCTGAAAGGCAAACTTCATCAGGTGAAAGGACAGCATGGGATCAATCTGTTTTGGGTTTTTTTCCTGCTGCATAGTATCCTCTGGAGCTGAAAGGCTGGTTTTCGGTCCCCTGTGTCTGTACAATGATTGTATCGTATTGCAGGGCGGAAACAAAATTTTTCCGCATGAATGTGAAAAAAAAGTGAATGGACATTTCACGGGAAAAGATCCAAGCCCGGTTTTGATCGTGATTTTAAAGCTATTAGGTCTCGGTAAAGAATAAAATTCAGTGAACAGGTGGAAGGAGGTGCAGGACAATGCTGCTGGATAGGGGAAGGATTATAGAGGAGACAGTGAGGCGTATGGCAAGGGCTGGTGAGGCAGAAGGGTTACTCCTACAGCCCTATAAAAAGGACAGGTCTGTGTCTATCATACGGTGTGGAGAGGGGTATGAAGTGTTTGAAACTGGATTTTCCTGCCAGCGTATTATGGTGGATTCCGGAAAGTTAAAAAAGCTGCTCAAGACGATCTGCAAGAGGGAGTTTCCCCGGAGTAACAAGGTGTGGATAAACTCCCTGTCAGCAGAGGACAGTGCCAAGCTCAGGCAAAGGTGGATATAAGGACTTACTGGCTCAATATGCCCACACATCATCTTCTAGGGTCTCGTGCTGCATGGCCATCTCTGTCCAGTCCCAGGGAACTTCCTCTATAATGGCCCCGATCTTCGTTGCCAGACCGTCTTTGGCTCTCCATCGCTCAGTTACATTCAGTTTGAACCGTGTGTTATTGTAGGAAATGATTGCCGTGAAATGGCCATTCTGGGTATGCACCTTTCGTGGAATATCGGTGATGCAGAGTCCGAATCGTGAAAAGTCCTTGAGGATTCCGGTACAGAATCCAGCACTATCTGAAATATATACTTCGGTCCTATCGGATTTTGCCCTGAAGTATTGTCGTTGTTCCATTGGATCCTCCGCTGGCTTTCATCTGAGAGCGTCTTGGTGTAACTTTGTGACAGGCAGGTCTTCGCTTCTATAGAGAATAGGGTTTCTGAGGAAAAATACAATTGTTGGATTTACCCAAAAAGACATAGGTAAATATGCCTAGTAAAGCGATAAATGGAATTTATAGCAATAGTTATTGATTTGGATCGGGAAGCGATATACCTTATCTCAATAGTAAAGAGGAGTGAGAATGAGGATATCCACACTACTGTTTTTGTCTACCCTGTTGCTTTTTCCAAGTCAGGGAATAGGACAGGGAGGTATGGCTGTAATGAATAAAATAGGCGAATTCACGGCGAGTGGCGCTCCAAAGCAGGCCAATCATCTCATAGATGAGAAGAGTCCCTATCTGTTGCAGCATGCCTATAACCCGGTGGATTGGTATCCCTGGGGAGACGAGGCCCTGGCGAAGGCGGCCCGTGAAGAGAAACCGATCTTCCTCTCCATCGGATATTCCACCTGCCACTGGTGCCATGTTATGGCCCATGAATCTTTTGAAGATCCAGAGATTGCAGCATTTCTCAACAAGTACTTTATCTCCATAAAGGTGGATCGGGAGGAACGTCCCGACCTTGATCAGATTTATATGGCAGCCACCCAGGCCATGACCGGCAGCGGGGGCTGGCCCATGTCCCTGTTCCTCTTTCCTGACACAAAACCTTTTTATGCAGGAACCTACTTCCCGCCCCGTGCCAGTTCTGGGCTTTCCGGATTTATGGAGATCCTGGAGACCATAAAAACGGCCTGGCTCACGGATCGGGCGAGTCTGAGCCTGTCGGCTGAGCAGATAACGGCCCGCCTCCGGAAGGATACGGAGGATACAGGACTTGCCTTGCAACGCTCCTGGCTGCGCAAGGGGTTTGAGTTGATCGAAGAGAGTTACGAACCCAAGTATGGCGGCTTTGCCCAGGCCCCTAAATTTCCCCGTCCGGTGGTCATGGATTTTCTGTTGCGTTACTACAAGGCAACAGGGGAAAAGGATGCCAGAGACATGGCTCTGCACACCTTGGATCAGATGGCCACCGGCGGCATATATGATCATGTCGGAGGCGGGTTCCACCGCTACTCTGTGGATACCCAGTGGCGTGTGCCCCATTTTGAGAAGATGCTCTACGATCAGAGTCAGCTGGTTCTTTCGTATCTTGCGGCCTTTCAGCTCACCGGAAACCCGGCGTACAGCCGGATAGTCAGGGATACTCTGGAGTATGTGCTGCGTGAAATGCAGGCACCGGGAGGTGGGTTTTACTCGGCGCAGGATGCCGATTCCGTAAATCCTTATAATAGTAGTGAATACGGCGAGGGAGCCTTCTATCTCTGGACAGCAGGAGAGATTGATGAGCTGTTAGCCCCTGTCCAGGCGTCTCTTTTGAAGAGCTATTACGGAGTGGAGGCACAGGGGAATGCCCTCCATGATCCGCAGCAGGAGTTTACTGGTCGCAATATCCTCTATCAAAAAGGGGATCTTGCCGAGGTGTCACGAATTGCAGGGCTCAGTGAAGATGAGGCGGAAACGCTTCTGCGGGAAGGCCGGGAAAAATTGCTGCAACGCCGCAACGGCCGTACTGCCCCCCACCTTGACGATAAGATTATCACCGCCTGGAATGGCCTGATGATCGCAGCCTTTGCTAAAGCTGCCATGATCCTTGAAGATGAGAACCTTCTGCTGGCCGCAAATCGTGCCGCAGATTTTCTCCTGGCAGAGCTTGTGGTGGATGGCAAACTGATGCGGCGCTGGCGTGAAGGAGAGGTCCGTTACGCTGCGGGACTGGATGATTACAGTTTTCTGGTGCAGGGGCTTTTGGATCTCTACGGGGCCAGTCATGATTATAGACGGCTCGAGATGGCAGAGCAGCTCACAGAACAGATGATAGTGGACTTTACCGATCCACAGGGAGGCTTTTATGATACACCCCAAGATGCCGATCTGCTGACCCGAATGAAGGCCGCCTATGATGGGGCGGAACCGTCCGGCAATTCAGTTGCCGTGATGAATCTGCTGCGTCTGTCTGCTTTAGGGGTTGGAGACGATTGGGCCCGGCGTGCCAGGGAGGGGCTTGAGTCATTTGGCAAGGCCTTGGCAGCCTATCCTCCGGCCATGCCCCTGATGCTCAGTGCCATGGATCTGCAACTGGATAAGCCCCGGCAGATTGTTATTGCAGGGGCAAGAGATGCGGTCGACACCCAGGACATGCTGCGTGAAGTCCATTCCAGATACCTCCCCAATACGCAAGTGCTCCTGGCCGATGGTGCAGAAAACCAGGACTATCTTGCAAGACGGCTGCCCTTTATTGCCACCACTTTTCGTATAGACGGCAAGGCCACGGCCTATGTGTGTGAGGATTTCACCTGTAAGATGCCGGTAAACAGTAAGGAAGGATTGGCAGCACTGCTGAATGCCAAGAAAAGTAGATAGCCCCTTTATACTTTTTGAAAACGTCCCTTGGGAGCGGTGCAGATGGGGCAGGTTTCCGGGGCGCTGTTCTCCATAATAAAGCCGCAGAAGGAGCAGATATGATACGGGCTGTCGCAGTCGGGATCCTTGTCTAGTCTCTTTTTGAGACTGAGGCAGATCCGGTTCACCTTGGCAGAGTGTGAAAACGCACCTTCCATGGCCCGAAAGAGTCGTGCCACCTTGGGCGTAGCATCCTGTTCTGCACGCAGGGCGTAGAGTTTGTTTCTGGCGGCCCCC
>CAYWMZ010000032.1:0-2748 GCA_964459485.1 uncultured Desulfocapsa sp.
TGTCTTCAACTGTTTTTGTCAAATCAACATAAAAACTTTCCAGCCCTGATACGCTCCCAGAAAGGTCCTCAACTGTGTCATTAAAGGACTCAAGGCTTAATACTGTTTCGGAATTGCTTGCCTGAAACAGGTCCATTGTGGCCCGAGCCAGGTCAAGCTGGCGCTCAAGGCTTTCAATGTAAGATGATTTTCCCGGGAAGGTGTACCATGTAGATTTAAGGTCGTTTATCGTTTTCTCAAGCACCTCTATTTTCTTAACCTGAGCATTTGCCCACGCAGACTTTATTGACCTTGCTTTTCCAGTGAGGAAATCATCAAAATCCCTCGCAGCCTCAATCCCTCTTACAAAAAAATCACTTATATCATCACGGTGATCATGAACGTATACGGTTAATGCCTCTATTCCTTTCCTGATATCATCAACTTCACTTTTGAGGTCTCTGGACTTAGTGATAGTGAACCCAAATTCCTCATACAGATCGCCAAACGAATTTACAAGCTGCTTTACTTTCCCCCCGAACGTAGAAGTTGCCGCTGATGCCGCTCCACCAAACTCGCTTTCCAGTTCTTTTAAAATTATATTTTGTGCACCAAGAAGGTCACCAGATTCTTGCAACAATTTTATCTGGTCTTTCTGCCCTTTTGTGAATGATACACCTACCCTGGTCAAAGAAGTTAACCCTTTAACCGGGTCATTGATCGCCTTGCCAAGCTGGAGCATAGACTGGTTTAAATCTTGCCCCATGACCTCAGACATATCCATGGCAGCTTTTGTTGTCCTTTCAAAAGCTTCTCCGCGAATATTTTTGAATGTCGCGAGGATTGACATTGCACTGAGCGTTACCTCATCTCCAGTAGTTGTCACCGACTGGAGTGACGCGGCCATTCCTTTTAATTGCTCAGAGTTGAATCCAGCCGCTCCGCCTGTTGCCCGCAAAACAGCCTGCAGCCTCGTCTCTACAGCTTCCTGCTCGTTCGCCAGTGATATGGCCTTTTTGACACCAGCGTTTAGTGCATAAAGCCCTCCAGATACAACGGCTATTGACCCTGCCAACGCAACGCCAGATCGGGAAAGCATTGAAAAAGAACGCTCCGCACCTCCGCCAGACTTCTCGAGCTTATCAAGTTCAAGGGCGGCAATCCTAGCTTGCTGAGAGTCTATTTTTAGCGCTAACGTGGCAATATCAGTTGGCATTTACGATCCGCAGATAAATTTTATCAAGCATCATTATAATGTTTGTTTCATGCAGTTTAAGGCTAATACGCATGGTGCAGGCCCACGCATGTAGCTCGCTATACGTGACCGGGTTCCACAGGACCTTTTCCATTCCTATCGAAAATGTCCTTCCTTCATTCAGCAACTCAAACCAATCCAACACGTATCCGAACGGCCCTGGATCATCATCAACATCTTGCAATGCTTCCGGCTTCTTTCCCGTTTGCCTGTAAACTGACTCCAGGTGCGCCCTTTTTGGCGCCGAGCCAGTTTTCTTGTAATCTAGTTCAAAAAGCGACCGTGCATATTTCAGCAGATCGCTTATTGCTTTTTTAAAAAAATGGCCCTGTCTGATACTGCAGCGTCAATCTGCTCCTTTATCCACGGATACTGCCTGTATATCCTGTATGCCTCCTTCTCGGAAAATGTGATTTCTTTCCCATTCTCCGGGAAACTTGACCACCCTGTGGTGCATGCGGCCAAAAGCTCGCAGGCATTGTCCTCTATCTCGTCAACATTTATATTCGGTCCACGGCCATTGTCATACTTCTGCACCCGGCGTCTGGCGAGTTCGGTCCGTTTATCTCGATAGGCGAAAGAATCGCTGCCGAGAATATGGAAAATAATACCAAGCTTTTCCCTGGTAATCGGGTGCAGAAGCTCGACCTCTGTCCCCTCATCAGCCGCAGCCCTGATGTCAAGATCAGCAATATCAATTGTCATATAGCAGTATCCTGGATAGAAATTGTTGTGTAATCATATGCCGTTGTCGTGCCTCCTGAAGTGTTAAGCAAGGCAGTAAACGGCACAGTCTGAATGATGCCTTTTTCACCATCGTCCTTGTCCGATCCTCCGAGCTTGATACGCCCGAAGTTGAAAACCATACAGTCTGTATCAGACGCTGACGTTGCGTCAAGCTTGGCGTTGATGGACAGTTCGTCCTCATTAATGAACTTATCTCTCAGGTCTCCATCCTCAAAATACGCAGTGAACTGTCCGTCAACAGTAATCCTGCCCTGAGAAATCAGGGGCACGGTATTTGAGCCAACCACAGGGTCTCCTGCCTGCACATTACAGTTGATAGTAAAACTCAGCCCTGTAATAACCGCGACATCAGCCCCGGCAACACGCAGATTTCCATTTACCGCCGCCAGAATCCTGGTCGTGGTCTCTGCGGTGGGGGTCAAGAAATATTCCGACGTGCTTCCGGTCATGTCCTTGCCGGTAAAGCCTATCGAAATAGTTGCCATACCAGTAGGTGGAAGGTCTATAGCAATAGAGGAAACTCTGCACCCGGTGAACAGTTCTGATTCAGAGATATCAGAATACCACTCCTCTATTGTGAACGAATCTGTGGTCTGGCTATCAGTGGATGCGACAACCTTCGACCCTTGCACAGTAGCTGTAACGGAAGAACCAGCAGCCTCAGCGGTAACTGTCTCGGCAACTGTCATATCGGTTGCGGTAAGCGCAGTGATCCGATAATTGGTATCGTTGTTCTCGGTGGCAGTAAACCCTGTCCATTGGATAAG
>CAYWMZ010000032.1:2848-5595 GCA_964459485.1 uncultured Desulfocapsa sp.
CCAGTTGTACCTGCAGCAGTGCCCCAGGTCGTTTCTTTTTTATATCTTACCTGTTTTTTTACGCCCTGAGCTATTGTCATGTTATGTTGTCCTCACAAAAGAATAATATGGGATGGATACAGGGGTTACCGTCCAGCCGCTATCAACATACAGCGGTGCAACAGATGGCGTAGCATCCACAATGACATCAATGCCGTCCTCTGTCATCGTGAGGCCCCTGTGGAATCTTGTTTTGATCCTGTCGGCCTGCGTAGCAGCCGCATTAGGCCCTGAGAATTGTGGGTAATACAGTGCGACCTGGAAAATACCGTGTTCGTATGTCAGATCGCCATCACCTTTGCAAATTGTTTTATTTATCGGCTCTGCAGGGAGAAGATTTACTTTCTGGAAAGGATTGCCGGCAGTAGGCGAATACCTTGAATCCTCCCACGCAGTAGACAAGGCGTATTCCATTGTCTGCAGCCGTTTCTGGAGCGCATTGCGTATTGATGTGATGCTCATTTCAATGCCCTTGCTGCCTTTGCCACATAATCCTCAAACATTTTGGCAGTAATCCGCACCATACCATGTGGTGCCTGCTTAGATGATCCGTACTCAAGCGGAATGATATAATCTACATTATTGGCAATATAGACAATGTCGCCGGCTTTAATGCTTGCGGCTTCCACTCGTGCAGATCTGATTGCCATTTGCCCTGTCTTGTCTGTGGGTCCAGACGACGACGGCAGCTTAGATGGAAGTGATTTCCCTACCTGCCAGGCCGCTCTGGCACGGCCAGTATCAACAGGAGTTCTTTTGACAACTGATCTTGTCAGGTCCAGCACGACCTTCTTGACGACCTTGTCGGCGTTAAGTCCGGTTTTCTTCGCAAATTTAGATATATCAGCTGAGAAACTCATGCTGCCCTTATCCGTAATGTCCAGGTTGCGCCAGCAGGGTCCTGTTTTATAGGCCGGCCAGACAACGTTTTATCATCAAAAATTACGTTCAACACACCATCTATATAAATCGCGTCGGTGGTTGACGGGGTAAAGTCGATATCAGATGCTGCGAAAATCAACTTTCTGTCTTTATCTCCAGCGATACCGTCGGAAATTTCTTTCTTGGAATAATTAGCCAACACGAAATTATTAATTGTTGTTTCCGTGTAGCTCTCGTCCAGGAACGCCCCACCTGTTTCAGGATCAGAAACTGATGTAAAATTATTATTGTCTTCCGAAACGTAATAATGTCTTATGACAACAGTCTCTGTAGAAAGGTCAGAAACAGCCTTGAATGCCGCTGATACAGCCGATGCAATAGTATCCTTAAGGCTCATGCTCTCTGGACCTCAATCGTCGACCTGTTCCCACGCAGTGCCCCCCATTTGGCAAGTGGGGCAAACACCTCGAATGGTATTGGGTTTACCCGGTCTTGCTTGTCGAAATCTAGCGAAATTACGTCAACCTTTAGTGATTTTATACCTGAAGTACCACTAGGTGCCGTAGTGTCCTGGCCAATCAAAATAAGAGCAAAATCGCGTACAGAGTTGACAAGCTCATCTGGCAACGTATCAGTGCCAATCAAGTAGCCATTGTCGTCATAGACATCTGAGCATGGCCAATACATAGCCTGATCAGTGCTAGCCTTATGGTAGCCCCACTCTATCCACCGATCAAACAACAAGGACGCCATAATAAGCGCCCTTTCCTGGTCGTCAGAAGATGCTCCAGTAAAGGCAGAGCAGTGCAGTCTGTTGTCGAAATAAGCTAGTGCACCCTCAACCGTGCTGTACGAATTTGAGGATGCACCTCCGACTGTAGCGTCAAGCGTTGGCACGTTTCTTCCGTCCTGCGCCCTTTACGGGCGCCTTGGCATCATAAAGGACATGTTTATCAGCATCAAAGTCTGACTCGTTGATAATGACAAACCCACTATCTGTTTCAGCCTTGATTTTGACGGTTTTGCATACATCAGACATAAAAACACCTCAATTATCCGAGCAGGATAGCCACATGCTCAGGTTTAATTACGCTCCATCCCCATGCCAGACGCACATGGTAAACATTCTGCAGATACAACTTGTACTGCGCGACCTCGAATGTAATTCCGCTGAATGGGTCCGTAATGAGGGTGCTGTCAATAGCAGAGTCTCCACCGTCAGGCATGGCCGGCGCCCTGGTAACAAGCTGGATTGCACTCTGCGCGAACCCAACAGACGGTGTATAAGCTCCACCGGCGGTTACAGCCTCAGATCCAGTTGTCGCAACACGGAGGCCAGGCTCTGCAATAACAACGTCCCCTGTCGTCCCAGCTCCGATTGTCACAGCAGCGCTGACAACATATTTGTTTGTGTCTCCAGCGATGGAGATGAAATCACCAGCTGCAAGGCTAACGGCGCCAGTAGTGGCAGCCGTGGTTACATTGATAGTTGTAGCCCCGATAGCGTTTGCGCCCGTTACGGTCGTGTCTGTTGCCGTTCCGGCAGAATGTGTGGAGATACCAGCAGACTCACCAAGGCCAAAGCCCTGGAGGTCGCCGAGAACGCCGCGCCTGAGCAGGTCAGACGTGCCGGCCTCATTAACCTTAAACAGCCCTGACTGGATGCCGGAAAGGTTGACCTTGGCCGCAGAGCTCAAGACAAGTCGCCTTGTGCCTCCAGCACCGTTATCGGTCAGGATCTTTCCTATATTGGCAATATCGGTCAGGTTGTTCGCGGTGGCAAAAGGGGTGGTCCCCGCCGTACCATATGCGCGCGATGCATTCTG
>CAYWMZ010000032.1:5695-9301 GCA_964459485.1 uncultured Desulfocapsa sp.
CTCGTCAAGCGCAGCTCGCTCAGCAGAGGAGTTGCGGGAAACAGCCCGGACAAAGCCGACCTGCTCTCGAGACACAACGTCAAGTGCCTCGTATATAGTGGGGATAAGATCAGTTAATGTATTTGGCATAACGTACTACTCCTTTAATCTTTAAGTGTCCCCCCGTCCTTGACGAACTTCATCTGCTGAACTGGGGGCAGTTTGTCAAACGCAGAGCGCTGCATTACATTCGCTCCACCGGCACCACCGGAATTACCCGGCGCGCCAGACCCATGCCCACCGGAACCTTTCAAGATACGGTCCTTCATTGGGTATGAGTCGATAATAGTTTCAAGCGCCTCGTCAAATGAGGCTATCTCCCCAGGCCGCTCTTTTGAGTAGATCGGATTGTCGCCCATATATCCGACGACAATGCGTTTACCTTCTCGTTCCTCGACCCGGAAGTTTTTACCAAAATACTCTTTAGCAATATCAGGCGGGATGATGATCTTTTCCATAACCGGAGACGATTTAAACCGGTCGGATACCATCAGCTTGAAGACCTGTCCTTTTAGGGCCTCAGCTTTTCCGATGATCTCTTCGATCTTCTTTTCATAGACCTTCTTGGTCTCGTTGATCGCTTCTTCCTTAAACTTCGCTGCTTCACCTGCGTCGATCAACTCCTTATCACCGAGGCTTTTGACTGTCTCAATCGCCTTGATCGCTGCTTCCGGGTCCTCAATTCCTGAAAAAGATTCGAGCTGTTTTGCAAGCTCTTCAGCCTTCTTCCGGTGGCCGGCGGCCTCAGAATTAAGCGCAGGGATTTTATTGATCAGGTGAATAGCATCTACACCTGTTTCAGTCCCGTCATCATTGATAACAACCGGGTTCCCCTTGTCATCAGCAGCAATTCCGCCGTCAATCGTTTTGTATTTCGGCATAGCTTCTCGCTCCCTTCCTTTTTGCCATCCGGCAAATCTAACCTTAATGTGCTGGCTTCTCGCCCCAAAAAAAAACGGCCCACCACAAGACAAAAAGTCTCGCGGTGGGCCGTCATGTAACCCAAAAAACCTGTAGGGTCGATCAGGTTCCCACTTTGCTAACGTGTTTATTGTAAATTAATATGTTCACTTATGTCAACAATAATCCGATCCGACATGCCGCCTTGGCTAAAATTTATCGTTATTGTCAATTTACCTGTAAACTTTGATGCAATAAGACCAGATATTCTAGCCCCTATTTCGCCAAGGATCTTCTTAAGCATAAAACAATTCCATTTCAATTAGTATTGAAACCTGTTTTTGCATGTATACAAAGCTATTTAAGCTCTTCAATGGTCATTAGCCTACCGGTTCGGCTATCTACCATATCGGAAAATTTTATCTTACCAGATTTCAACAATTCATAACGACCTGGGCCAACGGCATTAATCTTAAACTTTTCGCCCTGGTCTTCAAACCACGATGCATAGCTGCCGCCATGGAAGCCATGCTCAAGAATAGTGCGCTTTCCGCCTGTATCAATGTTTTTGTTTGGCCTGACAGTATACGGCCTGTACTCCTCTTCAATCTCGTCTATGTCAAGGCCAAGCTCTCTCCATGTTTTTGTTTTCGGCACAAGAATACATCTGCACCGCCCATGGAGAGGTATCGGTGGATGTGGCTCGTTTACAGCATACACCGTGCCGTCTAATGCCTGGCATCGCACGCATGTTCCACGCCCGGTCCCTGAATATCCTGGCTCAAGCACAGCCGACCACTGAAGACCTTTGAGCACGTCAGCGTTAGCCTTGTATACCGATTCTGACGCAGAAACGTTTATATTCTGGACATAGGTCCGAACAAGAGTCGTGACGTTCCTTTTTGTCTCGTCTCCCATCATCTGGTTAACACGCTTAATAATTCCCGGATATCCAGACCCGGCAAACATGCCGGCCATTACTTCCTTTTTTATCCCGTCCTTCAATCTCCCGCTTACCGTCCTGTCAACCCATTCTGACAGCAGCACCCCGCCAACAGGTACATCTGTCACCATAGACCGGATCTGGTCAGCAGTAAGGCGGACAAAAGAAAAATCAGCCACCCTGCCGCCGAACGAAAGGATATCATTATGCTCAGGCAGGACATTTTCTCCGGCAACAGTAGACGCATCGGCGATGCTTTTCTTTAGCTCTGACCTTATGCCAAGCGTCAGCTTGTCCAGTTCGTTTACGAGCAAGATTGTTTTTTGATCATACTCAGTATATACTCCGGAGAATTGCTTAACGTACCTGCTGCTGCGCATCTGCTTGACGATATTACGCCGTGCAACATCAACAGATCGCAGGATCTCATTAAGAGCCTTATCTTCGTACTGATCGAGCTGATACCTCAGCTTTACAGATCTTGAGAGGATAATCAAATCTTTGGTATCTAGCTTTGACAATAGAAGACCCCAACAAAATAATTATTTCATGCGACACGAAAAAGGAAATATCAGATTACATGCAAGCGCTTATTGCCCAAGCGACTGCGCTGCCATGTCAGCAAAAAGGCCAGCTGACCGATTCTCGTTTTCCATCTGAGCCAGATTCTCTTCCCAATCAAATGAAGAAGAAATAGCTCCCCTCTTTTTCAATTCCGTGAAAACTACCTCCTTTGACAAGATCCCCTCTCGAACAGCATCAAGCAATTCTTTTGCGGTGAAATCTGTCAACATACTACGGTAATCGGTATTGACAGTTGCTCCTCCAGGATACTGCACATCAGCGTACTGCCCCATATAATTGAGTGCTGTATTTACAGCCTCTTCGAGCAACAGCGCCCATGACTTTAAGGTGCTGTCGCTTTCAGCCTTCTCAATGCTTTTCTCGGTTGCCGTCTGGCTCCCGGGCTTTGCTGCCATGAGCTGCATACCAAAGAGAGCCATATCCTTTTTCAAGTCTTCAAGGTCCTGCCGGCCTGACCCGATAGCAGCGCCACTGTGCTCAACATATTTTAAGTCGCCTTTTTCATCTTGGCTATTAGTCAACCTGGAACCTCCGACCGCCAGAACATCCACATCAATCATTTTTCCGAACAGCAAAGGCACACGGGCAACATGCAAAATATTACGCTGGTCGCTTTGGCTCTGCCAATGAGCAACATTAATCCAGGCCAAGTCATCAAGAGGCGGCATAGCAGTTACAGCTGACATGCGATCACCTGGCATGAAAACAACCAGCGGGATAAAATCTAAACTGGTGACGCCATCATCAGTTAAAAAGTAGTCATCGTCCTTTTCAGAGTACGTATAGACCTCGAACTTACCTGGCTCAAGGACGCGTATTCTCTTTTCATTTTTCAAGGAGTAGCCATCTTCCCCGTCTACCTCTATCTCCTCATATATCCTTACTTGTGTTAGCGACCCGGAATTGTCAGTCTTCACCCCTATAATATTCTCCACATCAATATTAACACAATAAGGGCGTATTCCCTTTTCCTTCTCTTCCGCAACCGTTCGCACCTTCCCACCAGGCTGCATGTCAACCAGGATCGCGGCAGAACCATGGTTGATCCCTTTTTTTAAAATATTAGAAAAGAATGTGTTGATGTTGTTGTCATTAAGATCAATATCATCCATCAGGCCGCTCAATTTGTCAGGCATTTC
>CAYWMZ010000032.1:9401-11212 GCA_964459485.1 uncultured Desulfocapsa sp.
TCCTGGAACGACGATCCCTTCTTAAGCTGCAGCGTCTTGAGCCCTTTATCGAGCGTTTTACATTTTGCCGGATTAACAAAAAATGTGCGGTCGCCCAAGGCATTTAGTATTTTTGCCCTCAGGCTATTCTGTCCATCTCTTATTGACGGGTTTGCTTTCGGGACCCTGCGTTTGACAGTGAACCCGGCCCTGCGCAGCATATCCTCTATTGTGGTATAATCTGACACGTGGCCATGTTTTTCGCCGGCACGTCCTGAGGCATCTCCGTACAGGTAAACAGCACATTTTTTGTATTCAGAATACCTGTCTATAAACTCCTCGGCAACATTTTTAGCAACGGCATGCTCAAGCACGATCTCGTCAACAGCGTAAACAACTTCGCTTTCCTGCTGCAAAATGATGCTGGACATCGGAAGATAGTTGAAATCATGCGTCCAGTAGATATCTCCATGTATAAATTCTCGATCGGTATGATTGTCGTTTGAATAATCAGCGTATACCCGGCCTGTAGCATTTTCAAAAGATGCTTCGTATTCCTGTCTGAAAACCGCAGGGCTGAGCCTGCGCTTTGCAGCGAGTATCTTTTTCTCGCTTAATACTTCCGACGAAAACCAGGTGTAAAAACCATATTCGCTATCAAGTCCTGATTTCGCATATTCCGCGATATCATAATAATGGTTCAGGCCGTCGGGGACACCGATCAGCCAGCACCATGTATCAAGTCCTTCCGTATCAAGAGCAGGTGATATGTTTTCCTCCCACGCGTTGCCCTTGATATTCGCAATCTCATCTATGCCGCCACCTGTCCACGGCACACCCTCAAATCTTTCAGGCTTGTCGAACCCGATAAGGCTGATTTCTGATCCATTTTTAAGCTCGATAACAAGATCAGATTCTTTTGGCCTACCTAGAACTGTACCCGGGTAAAGTTTATTCTTAATGTCCTTCCAAAATATTTTCTTAACCTGGGTATACGTCGGCGCACCAAGAAAATAAAGGCCGGGTGTGCGGTATGCCTCTTCGATAACATATCGCTTCAGCCTTTCCGTCTTCCCTGAGCGCCGGCCGGCAGGGACAACCTTAATCCTTTTCCTCTCCGTGATCAGCCGTATCTGTTCCTTGACCGGTTTGAGCGGCGCCCATGACTTCAGCCATTTGTCTAAGTTTTGTTGTCCAGTCTTCTTCATCCACTTCCTGGTCTTCAATCTTGTGCTTCAGCTCGATTAATCGAGCCTTTTGCGCCTGCACCCTGGTTAATGCCTCTTCGCTGCGCACAATTGATGATTCAACAGATTCTCTTTTTGTCTTCTTCTTTGATACCCGCAAGATATCACCATCGGACTCTTGTTCCTCCTCCTCAGAAACAACAAGCAACTCGCCAAGCTGCTCATGATATCCAGCGATTATTTTTAGCATGCGATGCTCGCGGAACGTGATCAGTTTAAGCTCTTCATCAATAGCCTTCAACTTTTCTGTCGTAGCGCTGTCAAAGAGCCCCTTCTCATCATCGGTAAGGGTCTCAACCAGGATCGTCTCATATTCTCCTGTCCTTAAATTATACTTGTTCCCCTTCTTTGCTCCCGGGCTCTTCCCGCCATGCAGCTTGCACCTCCCATTCGCCATTGCCCACTTGCGGCAAGGCGCCCCTGACCTCGTTTTAGCACCGCATCTATTTGTTGATTTAATCTTCATGGGGTAGTCCCCTTGTTCCTGTTTTTCCGGTATTACTTTTGCTTAATAATTAACATTACACGTTTTAATCATTATTACAAACAAAATCAGCGGAATTTCATTGACACCATCTTGAAATA
>CAYWMZ010000033.1:0-11025 GCA_964459485.1 uncultured Desulfocapsa sp.
TACAAGGCGGACAGTCCGGAAGAATTTGAAGGACTCCTTGATAGTTGGTATTACAGCTGGAGTGACGATATCCAGATCTACCTATAACACCGATCAAATTAAAGAGGCAAATGCCACTCTCAAGAATTTTTCTTCCCTGCTGGATGAAAAAGGAATTTCTAAAGCTATCAGTTCCGCCAGCAAACTTGCCACCCATCCACAGCTGATAGCAACCATTGCTGGAGAAAAGCAACCTGACAATGCGGATGCTCTTCTTGTTCTTGAGCATGCAAAATTTTTCTACGACACATCTCTTATTTACCTGCTTAATGCCAAAGGTGACGTTATTGCCTGTACACCCTACGCAGGCGGGGAAAAAACTCTAACCGGAAAAAACTACAGCTTCCGCCCCTATTTTATCAATCCGATGAAAACTGCCAGGGTCTATTCCTATCCTGCCCTTGGGGTTACAACCGGAAAAAGGGGCATCTATTTTTCTGCCCCCGTCTATCAGGAAGGACAAATAATTGGCGTTGTGGTCATTAAAACCAGTCTGAAATTTATAGATCAGAAACTGGCAGAGTACCCGTATCCCTGTGCCCTGATCACTAAAGAAGGAATTATCTTTGCCTCCAACAGACCGGACTGGCTATATAAAGCAGCTTATCCTTTAACAACTGCAAAAAAAGAACAGCTTCTGACAAGCAGGCAGTTTGCCGACGAACCTCTTACCGCCTTGCCTGTCGATCTGCATACACCCGGGAAAAAACTATTTTTTGAAGACCAAACGGTTATTCCTGTCAGCAGTTCTAGCAATTTATGGGGTTTTTCCTATGTTGCCATGTTCCCTTGTTCTTCTCCTCCTCTACTCGTCACTGGACGGGCCTGTCTGATTGCAACCCTGTCTATTTTTCTATTTCTTTTCACATTTTTTATTTTTTTTGATCGCCGTCGTCTTTTTATTTCCCTCAAAATGGGGGAAAAAGATTACCACTCAATTATCAAAAATTTAAACGCAACCTTCTACAGGGTTGACAATAATGACCAATTTATCCAGGTAGGTCCGTCAATGATGGAACTGTACCAGCCGGAAGACTGTACGTTACAGGATATGATCGGCTGTGAGGTAAGCAAAGTCTGGAAATATCCTCTAAAACGGAAAGAATTCCTACAGGCGCTGGCTCAAAATGGCGGAAGAATTAGAGATTTTCCATGTCAACTTATGAGAAGAGACAACTCAACTGCTCATGTTCTTGTCAACGCCTCCTATTTTTTTGACGAAAAGGGAGTAAAGCAGGGAATTGAAGGACTGATTTATGATGTCTCTGAAATTTTAGAAATGAAGCAACACATGGTTCTTCTTGATTCCGCCGTACAGGCAGCAAGCAACAGTATAATTATTACAGATGTGGAAGGTGTTATTCTCTGGATAAATCCTGCCTTCACTTTACTAACCGGCTATGAGGCAGATGAAGCTATCGGACAAAAAATAAACATCCAAAAATCCGGTTACCATGACGACTCCTTTTATGGGGACATGTGGCAGACAATCACAGCCGGTAAGAACTGGTTTGGGGAACTGATAAACAAACGCAAAGATGGTTCGACGTATTACGAAGAAATGTCTATCACTCCTGTTTTCGGAGAAGATGGCAATATTATCAACTATATTGCCATTAAAAATGACATCAGCAGCCGTAAAAAACTGGAAGAGGAAAAAGAACAGATACTGACCCGAGAACGAATCCTAACCCAACGCATTGCTGAAGAAAAAATCAAACACAGTGAAGCAATAAAAATGGAAAAAAAAGATAGAATACAGAATATTGCAGGCACCCATATCATCCTGATAACAGATAACAGTTTTGAGCGCCTTCTGATCCCTGAACTGCTGAACAGGAAAAATATTTCCACCTGTTGCATAGAGGACAGCAGTGAAGTTGCAAAGAATATGGAACATATTGATTATATGCTTATTCTGCTGGATATGCCCCTTTCTTCTGCCGCCCCCATCATAAGAGAGATTCACCGTCAAAGTGGACAGCGGACTGACAAACTCCCGGTTCTCCTGATCACAGCAGACAAGCCTGAAGGTAGCCAGCAGGAAACTACAGCCTTCAACATAACAGATCATCTCAGCAAACCCATTGACCCTGAGCAGTTGTTTTTCAAAATTTCTAAATGGCTGCCTGTTTCTCTCAGAGATGATGCACCGGAAGCCATAAAAGATCTGCACCGGAAAACAGAAAAGATTCTGGACTACACAACCGGCCTCAAAAGAGTCATGGGTAACGAAGTAATGTACAAGAAGCTACTAACAAACTTTAAGATGGAATTTCAGCATAATATTAAAGCGATAATCCTTGAATTTGAGAGTAATAACCTGGAAACAGTACAGAGAATGATCCACACTCTAAAGGGCGCATCTGGTAGTATCGGCGGTGATATTCTTCAGAAGGCCTGTGAAAAAATGGAAGGGACACTCACCAGTGAAGCCGATCAGAAAAAATTGATGGCAGGATTTGGTGTTCTTGCCAACCACTTGTCCGATTTAATAAATGAAATTACTCCAACAGAAGAAATCACCCAGATTTCCTCCGATATGCCTGACGGGAGCGGAGAGATAATTAATGAACTGTATGAGCAGTTTGCCGGTGCTTTACAATCAGGAAAATTTAAACAGGGACAACAACTAGCAAAAGAACTGCATCGATATAACTGGTCAGAAACCGATTTCCCTGACATCCCCAGGCTACAGCAGTTGCTTGACAACTACACATTCGATCAGGCCGCAGATCTTTTTCAGCATATCAAACAGAAAGTATAAGCAGGTCAAATGTCTGTAAAAAAAACGATTATTCTCACAATATCCTGTGTTTTTCTCTGTATATTCGTTAACGGGTTCAATTTTTATTATCGGTATCTACCGTTAAAAACTAGACAGGCTGAATATACAGTTCAAAAGCTGAACACAGCGTATCGGGTTATTGTTGACGAATATCAACACTCCACAAGGCTTATCTACAATCATATCATTGCCACGCCCGGATTTATCCCTCTGTACGAGAGAGCCAATTCTCCGAATAAACGAATCCGTGATCAAGCACGCAGGGACTTGTTTACGATGTTTTCCTCGTATTATAAATCTCTGGAAAAAATCAATATCAGACAACTGCATTTCCATCTGCCTAACTGTGATTCTTTTCTGCGCTTTCACAAACCCGGAATATTCGGGGACAATCTAAAATCAGTCCGTTATTCTCTTGTGAAAGCCAACAGTGACTTAGCCGTGGTTATTGGTTTTGAAGAGGGGAGAATACAGAATGGTTTCCGGTATGTGTTTCCCATTATTCATAACGACAAACATTTAGGAAGTGTTGAAATCAGTCTGAGCTTTACGGCAATCAGAAAAGAATTACAGAAACTCTATGGCAATGACTATTCCTTTATTCTGAAAAAAGACATCATACACAACAAATTATTCCAATCAGAAAAGTCTTTTTATAAAACCAGTAATATAAGCCCTGAGTTTATGGTTGAAAGAAACAACAAAAGTGCCCCTCATATATCTGCAATAAATACTGTATTGAGAGAAAACATTCAAAAAAAACTACGGGCCGGGCGTGGCTTTCTTGAAGAAATAAATTACAAAAACGAAAACTATCTTATCACTTTTCTGCCCGTCGGCAATGTCATGGGTGACCATGTTGCTTTTATTATTTCCTACGAAAAGAACACACATCTATTTGACCTGAAGAAGCGTTTTGTGGTGACTTCTATCATGCTATCTTCCTTCCTTATTCTGACATTTATTTCCTTTGCCATTATTACGTCAAAAAACAGAAAGCTGGCAGCCGCTATAACTGCTCAACAGAACAGCTTGACACATCTTCGCGAGATCGAAAGTAACTTCAAACGCATCTTTAATAATACCCGGGATGCCGTCCTCCTGATGAATGGGAATACATTTATCGACTGTAATTCGACAGTGGTAAAGTTGCTGGGCGCAAAAAACAAAGAGCAGATTATCCATACCCATCCAGCTGAACTCTCCCCGGCAAAACAACCGGATGGAAGAGATTCAAAGGAAAAAGCTGAAGAAATGATACAGCTTGCCAAGAAGACAGGATTTCAACGTTTTGAATGGGAATACAAAAAGATGAACGGAGATCTGTTTCCGGTCATTGTGTCATTGACAATCATGATGATTCAAAACAAGGAACAGCTTCATGTGCTCTGGCAAGATATCACCAGCCAGAAACAGCATGAACAGAATCTGCGTGAGATTGCAGAGCAGGCCAAAGCCGCCAGTTTTGCCAAAGATACTTTTCTTGCCAATATGAGTCACGAAATACGTACCCCGATGAACGGGATTATCGGTATGGCAAGACTGCTCCAGAAAATGAAACTGGGCAAACAGGCGGAGGATCTTCTCGCAAAACTCATGTATTCCGCAGGAAGTCTCCTGGGACTGCTCAATGATATCCTTGATTTTTCAAAAATTGAAGCAGGGCAACTCTCTCTAGAAAAACGTGATTTCAGCCTTGAGATAATGACGAACAACGTTCTGTCTTCCTTAGGGTACCTGGCAGCTGAGAAAGGGCTTACCCTTGAAGACAACAGCGACTATAGCAATCTCCCAGCCTTGGTCAAGGGGGATGACATGAGGATTAAACAGATACTGACCAATCTTATTGGAAATTCCATAAAATTTACGGAAAATGGGGGCGTTGCAGTAACACTCAAGGCAGATCGCAACAGTGACAAGACAATTATCCTTCATTTTACTGTAGCTGACAGTGGAATCGGCATTGGCAAATCAAAACAGCAGGATATTTTCCTAAGTTTTACCCAGGCAGAATCATCCATATCCAGGAAATTCGGAGGAACAGGCCTAGGGCTTGCCATCAGTAAACAACTAGTGAAAATGATGGGTGGGGAGATAGGATGCACAAGCGTACTCGGTAAGGGAACCGTTTTTTCCTTCACGGTCGTGGTGGAGCCAGGTGTTGATAACAACAGTACATCCAAAATGAAGAGCAGTCCACATCACAATAATCTTCAAATACTTCTGGCCGAAGATAACCTAATTAACCAGCAGATTGCGGCCACAATTCTTGAACAGGACCATCATAAGATCAAAGTTGCAAAAAATGGACTGGAGGCGTTACATCTACTTGCCAAGTATGATTTTGACCTGGTGATTATGGATGTTCAAATGCCGGAGATGGACGGCCTTCTCACCACATCGATTATCAGAAAGTGTGAAAAAACACCAAGAGATGACGATAAAATTGCGAATAACCTCGAAAAGAAACTTGTGAACCGCTTAAATGGAAAACATACCCAGATACTTGCAATGACTGCCAATGCAATGAGTGGAGATATGGAAAAGTGTCTGGATGCTGGAATGGATCACTACCTCACAAAACCATTTATGCCGGAAGACCTTCACGCAGCCCTGAATATGATGAGCCTGCCGTACGACCATCCCGACAAAAGCCAAAATAATCTCAGGAATACGGCCACAGCTCATCTTACACAGCGTTACGGCCTTGATGACGCAGCAGTAGAAAAACTGCTCAATGATGCCAGTAGTACTATTGGGATATTACAGAAAAAGTTGATTGCCGCATTTTCCGAAGATGACAAAAACCTTCTTAGAGAGACCGCTCACAGCCTGAAGGACTTCTTCTTAAACCTTGGCCTTGATGAACTTGCTGAACAAGCTATGAACATTGAACTGTACCCAAAGGAAGGCCCTCAGATCGATCAACAGACAATTAATACTTTTCATCAGGAAATTGAACTTTTTTTGGGTATATCAGTGTATGAGCAGTAAAAGAGGGTACAATGGATTTGGCGGCTGACTATTCCTCTGTAATGTGCAGCTGTAAATTACACAGTTATTATTTTTTGTAGAGTTATGTGCACCAATGAAGGAATAATGTTCAAAAATAGAAAATCTTACCATCAGTTAATTGTGCCGGTTGTTCTGGCAGTGCTCGTCTCATTTTCTCTGTTGGCAGGAACAGTAATCAGGACCAAAGAAACAGAAAAATCAAAAAATATTAACGGAGTTTCTTGACGCCTGTCACTCTTTTTGCAAACAGCAATAATAATTGTATGGCCATGCCGAATAAATCCATTACTATTGGGAAATTTTTCCTCACCATCATTTGTCGTTGCACCCCTTTTTTATTAATTGCTGTTGTAATACTGTCCACTTGTATTCCCACAGCTACGACCCTGCTGGCTGCACAAGATTCAAAACAGATTCAGGAATCCATTGTTCCAGGTGCTACGCCACAACTGGAGCAAGACAAATTTTCCAAACCTCATCTCCCCTCCTTCCCCGATGAACCTGCAGCAGTTTCTCAACACACCTCCTTTCCTTCTATAATTATCGGATCCATAGTTTTTCTGCTGATGATTATAACTGTGCTTGTTTACTTACTTTATAGAAAAGAGAAGCAGTTACCAGCCATTGCCCAATCCGACTTCCAACGTCAGTCCGATAGAGGACAAAAGGCAGTAATTTATTTTAATATCGTTATTATTCTTCTGGTTGCTCTGCTAAGCTGGTGGACATTAGCCAGCATTAAACAAAGAACAAAGGCAGACTGGGGCAAGAGCATGGTGACGGTGCGTGATTCCACACAAGAATCCGTTATTTCATGGGTCAGAGCCCACTCCATTCATTTGCGTTATATCGCCGCAGACGCCGAACTCGTACAGCTGGTTGAGGAGCAGATACAAATATATCAGGATGGAAAGGATCTTTTTTCACCGCAGCTCACCTCTCTAAGAGAGTTCTTTACCGACCTACAGACGGAATATCATCATATCGGCTTTTTCGTAATCGCACCTGACAGCACGAACATCGGTTCTCTTCGTGATTCCAATATGGGAAAACCCAACCTCATCAACAAGCACAGACCTGATCTTTTTGCAAGAGCCTTTTCTGGAGAAACTGTTTTCGTCCCACCTATTCCTTCTGACGTTCCCCTGGGTAAAGTAAAACAAATTGACGATGAATCCACACCGCCGACTATGTTTTTTGCAACTCCCATAAAAAACAAAACCGGTGAAGTCATCGCCATTCTCACCGAACGGTTTGAGCCCCACGGTGAATTCAGCCATTTCTTCGATTTGGCACGTATAGGAGACAGCGGAGAAACCTATGCATTCAACAGGCAGGGACAGCTTCTTTCTGCCAGTCATTTTCACGATAAAATCCGGACCAGCAAAATGTCCAACAGTTATGAACAATGCATTCTTGCCATCACTATGACTGACCCCACATCGTCTCCCCCTTCTCTCACTCGTATGGCTGCCAGTGCAATTAAAGGGGAAACAGGGGTGGATCTTACAGGATATAATGACTATCACGGTGTACCTGTTTTCGGAGCATGGACCTGGAACGATGAGCTTGATTTCGGCATTGTCTGCGAACTAGATGTCGCAGAAGCCATGAAAAGTTACTACCAGGCACGAACTATACTACTTGTAACCATGCTGTTGATTCTCTTTATGATTTCGACTTTTCTCTGGCTGACGAGACGAACGGCACATCGTCTTGGGCTGGCTTTAAGTCGAAGTCATCAGGAACTTGAAGAACTGGTTACGGAACGAACGCAAGAGCTATCCCAAGCCAAGAAACGGCAAGACCTTATTTTTGCCACAATGAGTGAAGCACTTTTTGTTCAAAACGATCAGGGAATAATTACCTTTGTCAACAGGGCAGCCGTTGAACTCCTAGGGTATACCGAAGAAGAGTTATTGGGGCAGAATATGCATGATGCTCTCCATCACAGCAATACTGACGGTACTCCAATTTCAATCGAATCCTGCAAAATGCAAGTTTTACCAGGTGAGATTATTTCTGTCGATGACGAAGTACTCTGGCATAAAAACGGTCATGCTCTGCCTGTGAAATACACCGTGCGCCGGATAAGCACAAGTGACACCAGTCATGGTGTTGTGGTGGTCTGTCACGACATTAGGGATCGTCTGGCACGGAACCGAGAACTGCGTGAGCGCAAGGCCCAGCTACAGTCCATCCTGGACAGTGCCCCCATTGCCGTTGGTATCAGTGACAACAAGAAAAACCATGTATTTGGGAACCGCCGCCTTTTTAAACAAATTCGAATCAAACTTGGGCAAAAAGCCGAAACTGCTTTTGCCGATCCTGCCCGACAAGACGAATTAATCAGACAGCTTGATCGTGACGGAATTGTCGAAAATGCCGAAGTACAGCTCTACGCCCCAGATAACAGTGTAATTGATACCCTCGCAACATATATTCGTTCGCAATACAATGGTACCCCTGCCATTATCACCTGGTTTTATGATATATCATTACAAAAACGGGCTGAACGACGAATTGACCAAGCTCGGAAACTTGCAGAAGATGCGAATCGGACCAAGAGCGAATTCCTTGCTAATATGTCGCACGAACTTCGTACCCCCTTAAATGCCATCATTGGTATGAGTCGATTGGCACTGCAGACCAAACTTAATGAAAAACAGCATCACTTTATTAATTCGGCCTATCAGTCTGGTGAAATCCTGCTGAACCTCATTAATGATATTCTCGACTTTTCCCGTATTGAAGCCGGCAAGATGGAGCTTGAGGCCAGAGCCTTTAACTCAACTGATATCTTTGACTATCTTTCTCAGATGCTCTCTTTTCAGGCAAAGGAAAAAAATATTGATCTTATCTTTACCCAGGTAGAAGCTTTACCTCCCACTGTTATCGGTGATAAGCTCCGGCTCAACCAGGTTTTAAGTAATCTCCTGAGTAACTCCATTAAATTCACAAACAGGGGACGAATTGAGGTCAGTGTTGATATCGAAAAACAGCTAAATAACACTCTTACTCTCCTCTACACTGTTAAAGACAGTGGTATTGGTATGACATCAGAGCAACAACGACTGCTCTTTCGCCCCTTTATCCAGGCGGACAACTCCGTGGCCAGAAGATATGGTGGCAGTGGCCTGGGTCTTGTTATTTGCAAATACCTTATAGAGATGATGGGTGGGGAAATATGGCTGCAAAGCAAGTTGGGAGATGGAACAACCTTTTCTTTTACGGTTGATCTGAAAATTGCAGATGAAAATTCAGTGGCAGACAGCCAGGAAATTGAAAGAGACCAGGAGGAAGAAATACGCCACGCCATTGACCAGCTAAAAGGAGTTACCGTACTGCTGGCGGAAGATAACAGTTTCAACAGGGATCTTGCCACAGAACTTCTTACCAGCAATGGTCTGCGAATCATAACGGCAGAAAATGGACTGGAAGTGCTTGAGCTCCTTAAACTACATAACGTGGCTGGTATTCTTATGGATTGCCAGATGCCTGAGATGGACGGCTACACTGCCACTCGTGAAATAAGGAAAATACCGGAATACAAAAACATACCGATCCTGGCCATGACTGCCAATGCCATGAAGGAGGATCGAAAACGCTCCCTAGAAGCAGGAATGAATGGTCATATCTGCAAACCGATAGATCCGCATGACTTATTTACAACTATGGCACAGTGGTTCATAAAAAATAATGCGAAACAGTAACTTCGAAAAAATCCGCCTTAGAATTCTTATTGCCATCTGTATCGGAGTTGTGCTGACTACCTTCATAGGGATATTTATCTCAAAATCGGTGGTCAATCACTTCAATGCGGACTATCTGAACAAACAGATGGACATGAGTCAAGCCATGTATCAGCAAAGCCTGGCTGATGATACCGAGACCCTATCAGGCGTTATCACCCTACTTCAGAAAGACAGACAGTTACAGGATTTTTTCCTTGCAGAAGATCGTGCCGGACTGCTTGCTCAATCTAAAGATATATTCACGCAGCTGCGGGAATCTTATCGAATTACCCATTTTTATTATCATCAACTCAACGGTAAAAATTTTTTACGGGTGCATACCCCCAACAGATATGGTGACCAGATCGGGCGCATTACCATGCATCAGGCAATGGCATCCCATAAGTTATCATCCGGCATTGAACTGGGGCCACTGGGTACATTTACTCTGCGAGTAGTCGTGCCATGGGTAAGAGATGGGCAAATAATAGGTTATCTGGAGCTTGGCGAAGAGATTGAGCACATTACCCGAAAAATCGCCTCACTTATGCAAGTGAACCTGGTACTGCTTATCCATAAGAAAGACACCTCCCAGGAAAACTGGCTCCAAGGTCAACAGCTTATGGGTAGGGATGGTGACTGGAATCTCCTGAAAAACTTCGCCCTGCTCAGTACCAGCTTTTCCGTCCTTCCTTCCACTGTTACTACTTATCTGCAAACGGTAATTGATACGGACACTGCTGTCCGAAATATCTGCCAGGTCAGTACAAACATAATCGCAAGCGCCAGACCTTTAAAGGATGCGGCAGACCATGAACTGGTGGAATTTATTGTTTTTGTTGACACCTCTGATTCGGTGCAGAATCTCCATAAATCCGCCATAGAATATATCAGTTATTCCCTTCTGTTACTTGTTTTCCTTATGTTCTGCTATTGGGCGTATCTGGGAAGGATAGAAGAATCCATCCGTTCTGGCAGAAAAGAATTGTCTGATGCCCTAAAGGAACAGGAAAGTATTCTCTCCACCATGGCCGAAGGTTTTGTTATGACCATACCATCGGGCAGAAAAATAATTAAAGCTAATAGCAAAATGATAGAAATGCTGGGTATTCCAGAAGAAAAAATCTTGGGACGACCAATCTCTGATTTTATTAGTACCGAAAATTTACCAACCGCAAAAAGTATGATCGGCCAACTGAGCAAAGGCAAACAGACCCGTGGTGAGCTAATTCTTAAAGGAGCCGATCAGATTACTATTTCCTGTCTGGTTACAGCTTCTCCAATATTTAATGCAAAGGGAAAGGTTATAGGTTCGTTTTCTACCTGGAATGATATTTCCGAGTATAAAAAAACATTGAGCAGACTTCTGGAAACAGAGGAAAACTTCAATCGCCTTTTTCATAATGCAGATGATGCCATCACTCTGATGCGTGATGGACAGTTTACTTC
>CAYWMZ010000034.1:0-11011 GCA_964459485.1 uncultured Desulfocapsa sp.
AAGGTTCTGAGGGGGGCTCCCCATCTTGCCATTGGCCATATCAATAGCAGTGCCAGTGAACATCCCGTTGAAGACAGTGTCCTGGCCGCCAGTTACCTTGATCTTGCTGCACACAGTCATGGTATTGGGGTCTGCTGGGCAGGTTTTCTGGTACAGGCCGTCCATCATCAGTATCAGCCATTAATCGATGCCCTGGAACTCCCTGAAAATCATACGGTGTACACAGCATTGATGCTTGGCTATCCTAAATTTCGTTATAGCCATATCCCCCAGCGTGATCCTCTGAAGGTCGTTTGGAGATAAGCCGTATAGCTCTGGAATCTGTTTAGGACAGAGGCCCTGGAGTATCGGGCAGGTCGCATGAGGCCATAAGGCCATTCAGTAGCACAAAGCGGCCCAGTGTCACCACCGGGCAGGGGAATGCGGCAACAAAGAGGGGATTGTCACAGAGGCCGCCAGAGAGGTAGAGCTTTTGCGGGCGTTTGCAAAAGTTATAGGCGTTAATGGCAATCCCCTTCACAAATTTGGCCACCGCCATCTCCTCACTCTCACCACTTACCACTGCGTCAAAGATGTGGCTCATCCCAAGGACTCCGCAGGTCACTGAAAAACTGTTCTTGGGGGGAGGTAACTGTGCAAAATCGAGGTGGTAGTATTTCTCCAGAAGCTCTATGGTGAATCCCATGGAGGCCCCGCACTCCGCATTCCAGCCCATATCTTTTATCTTGCCAGCATCGTACGCCACATATTTAATATCTCTGCTGCCACAGTCCATCAGGGTGAAAGATTCTTCCCCGATCTGTGCAAGCCCGCCTCGGGCCAATGCTGTGAGTTCATTAACATAGCGACTGGCATAGCGTTTGCCATTGTGGCCGGTGGCAATGTCCACTTTCATCGTACGGTTCATAGATCTGGTTGCGATAAGACGCGGGAGTTCGGTTGATTCCGTGTCCAGCAGTTTCAGGTATGATGTTCCAAAGTCGGCAAGTAACATGGGCTTATGGGGTTGGGATTCCTGAGAGTTCCAGGAATGCCTGGATCTTGGCCTTGGCACTGTTGCCTGCGGTGACATCACAGTCGAGGTAGAGACCGTGGGGATGTTTTGCGGCCAGGTGACGGGCTAGAGCTGTTTTGGCACAGAATGACTGGGCGAAGAAGACGGTGGGGATATTTGGATTGAAATGGAGTTCAAGGGCCATATTGTCCGGGGTCTTGTTCTCCATGCACCTGGCCCAACCATAGATATGGGTGGTATCCGGAAAGAGATTCAGCAGAGAGAAATCCCGGGGCGGTACACCCCAAAATCCTGCCGTGGCCTGGCATGGTGGCAGGGATTGGTACGACTCCGGCTGCTGTACTGAGGCGGTGATTGCCGTCATCTTCTGAAGAAGGGACATCTTTGTCCGGCATAGGGGGATTCCAAAGTCACGGCTATCTGCGTTTCGGGTACGAATGATTTCGCAGCCGGGAAGTATGTCTTCAAGAATTGTTGCGGTGTGGACGGCACAGTCACATTTTCCGGCCCCGGTATCAATATAGATAACCTCTGGGCGCACTAAGAGGCTGTTTGCAATCACGGTGCGCAAGATACCGCAGTAGACACGGGGCAGGAAGGGAGAGGCATTCTCGAGATCGATTCTGCCCTGTGGTTCGTCAAGATCAAAAACTTCAAACTGCGGTTGGGCCAGCATCTCCATGATGGCATGGGGAGGGACGCCTACGATACCGGTACGCTGTCGTGCCAAATCTGTATTGGTCATTAGCTGCCCTGCTTGTGAAGGACGATAAATCCGCTGACACCAAAAATGATATGAATAAGCATCGCCGCAAGTAACGGAGAGAGATAGTCGACCTTGGCCAGGGATTGCAGGGCTCCCCAAAGTCCCCAGGCCACAAAGGCGATACCACAGCTGGCAGGGATGGCAATGGAGAGATCCTTCCCCCATTTTTTATAGGAGAGCAGGAGTACCGGCAGGCCCAGAAAGAGTAAGGGAATGCCTAGCAGGATATAGGAGAGCCTGCTGTAGAAGTTTGTTTCGGCCACCACCCGTTCCGCCTTGCTGTCCTGTTTATGAATGGCCTGGAACATCTCGGTGAGGGAGAGTTCTGCCGATTGGTACTTGGGAACAAAGAAGAATTCGGGGCTCTCCGGGAAGGAAAAATTCTGCTTCCTAAAGAGGGTGGTTGTGTAGTCGTCCGAGCCTACACTCTTCTGGATTTGGCCATTGGCCAGATGCCAGCCATTTTTGTCCCAGGCGGCAGTTTTTGCGGTGATAAGGTCTTTTAGTTTGTGATCCTTATCCCAACTGGAGTAGGAAAAGTTAAAGAACAGGTTGCGGTTTGGATAGGGTTTGGCAAAGGAGAAAAAACCTTCCTTTCCCTTATAGTAGTAGCGGCCATTACGATAGATGCCCAGGGGGACCATGCCCTTGACCTCCTCGTACCAGATGGTGTTGGTGGCCGAAATGGTTCGCGGCAGAAGCCATTGGGCCATGGCCAGAAAGAGCATGGTGAAGATTACGGCCCCCATCAGGATGGGATTAATGATAGTACGCAGGTGGATGCCACCAGCCATCATTGCCGTGAGCTCGTTGTTGTGGCTCAGGACTCCAAGGCTGATCACCCCGGCCAAGAGTATCAGAACCGGTCCCAGCATATCGAGAATAAAGGGAATATTGAGGAGGAAGAACTTTAGGACAAGGCTGAAGGATTTGCCCGCTTCCATAAAATTGTCAATTTTTTCAAAAAAATCAACGAGTATATAGATGGCAATAAAGGCCGCTGCTACAACGAAAAAGGTGCGGACAAACTGTGCAAGTATGTATCGGTTGAGGAGGTTCACAGAGACTTACCAGCGCAAGAAACGATGTGCCAGCCAGAATCCGGCAATTACCATTCCTATTCCAAAGAGGTTTGAGACAGCAAGATAGGCAAAACCCTGGATATAGTCACCCATTTTAAAGAGTTGTACTGTTTCTCTGGCAAAGGTGGAAAAGGTGGTAAAGCCGCCAAGAAATCCAGTGAAGAGGAAGAGTCTGAACTCATTACTGATGGTTATGCGGTCGAAAAGCGACCATAAAATTCCGATAAACAGACAGCCAAGGAGGTTGGCGGCAAAAGTCCCCACTGGAAAGCTGTTGGTATGATACTCTCCGGCGAGTAGTGCTATACAGTACCGTGACACTGCCCCTAAGGCCCCGCCTAGGGCCACTGCAAATACTTTTTCCATTTTATTTGAGATTTAATTTTTTAGTTAAACAGGGTATGTTTCCTGCACTATAATGTACCTGCCATTAGGTACCACCATAGGAGACGAAGGTCAAGGTATAGGCGTGGTTTATAATAGGGGAGAAGTGAGAATGAAGTCTATGGTATGTTCGGTGCGGGTGGATGCCCAGGCACCTGCTCTGCATGATAATACGGCCGATGCGGATCGTTTGCAGCAGGTATTGCAGCGACTCCTGGGGGATGATCGTCCTCTAGGGATTCCCTATTCCCGTATGACGCAGGTGGCCAGGGATTTTCGTGATTCTGGATTTCAAGGCTACGCCCTGGTCAATAATCTGGAAAAGAGCCGGGAAATAATAGGTTTTTCTCAAGAAGAGCCCCCGGTCATTGCTGCCATGGCCCTCGACCTTGGCACTACCCACCTTGAGGCCACTCTGATCAACCTTCAGAACGGCCAGACCCTCTATGAAGGGAATGTGGAGAATTCCCAGATCGCACTGGGTGCCGATATCCTGAGTCGTATCCATCATGCAACAGCCCAGAGACGACAGCAAAAACCCCTGAGTGCAGATTTCCAGGACGCCGGACTCGTGGAGTTGCAGCACCTTATCATAACTACCATAAACGAACTTGCAGGCGAGTTGGCTGGTGGGGCTGGGATCGAGGTGAATAGTATCCGGGCCCTCTCTGTTTCCGGAAATACAACCATGGCCCATCTTTTTCTAGGCCTTGACCCCTACCATATCTGTCGGGAGCCATACATCCCCCTCTTTAACAGAGCCCCCATGTTGTCAGCACAGCAGCTGCACCTTGTAATTGACGACCTGGCCCCAGTGTGGATTATGCCATCAGTGGGCTCCTATTTTGGGGGAGACCTGATTTCAGGTATTCTGGCCTCCGGTATGGCAGGATCTGCCCATACTCGAATGCTGATAGATGTGGGCACCAATGCCGAGGTTGTACTGGGCAACTCTGAATGGTTGATCGCCTGTGCGGGTGCAGCGGGGCCAGCCCTTGAGGGAGGAGTGGCACGAATGGGGATGCGGGCAGGGCCTGGGGCCATAGAGTATGTGGCCATAGATCCCAAGACCTACGCCATGGAGTATAGAACCATTGGGGGGGGAGAACCGAAGGGGATTTGTGGTTCCGGGCTTATTGATCTGGTCGCTGCTCTGTATTGCAGCAGGATGATAGATATTCGAGGGAAATTCCGAGATCCGGCCAGGGAGCAAGATCCCGCACGAGCCAGCTTTATGAAAAAACATCTGGAAAAGTTGGAGGAGGGCTTTCGTTTTGTGCTTACTGGTAGCGGGGATGGGAATAACGACTCTGTCGTGGTTCTGGAACAGATCGATCTTGATGCCATGATCCGATCCAAGGCCGCCATGTACGCCATTCTCACCACCCTGATCAACCAGGTGGGACTGAGCTTTTCTGAACTCAAAGAGATCACAGTGGCGGGCGCCTTTGGCCGCCATATCAATCCAGAACGGGCCATAACCCTGGGGATGTTGCCTGACCTCCCCCTGTCTGTCTACCGGGCCATTGGGAACAGCTCGCTGCGGGGAGCGGAAATGGTGCTTTTAGATGAGTCGGCAAGGGTTGCTTGTGAGAAAATCGTCTCCAGTATTACCTATCTGGAGTTAAATGTGAACCAGGAGTTTATGATCAGATTTTCTGGGTCCCGTTTTATTCCCCATACCGATCCAGCCTTATTTCCATCGGTTATCCAGTTTGCAGGAGATGGTGAATGACCCCCATTTGCCCCTCTGGACTTGCCTTTTGGGGAAACGATGTGGTATAGTTATTTTAGTGTTGTCTCTAGGGTTCCAGGAGTATCAGTTCCAGGAGCGTTGGGTTCTCTCCAGTTTATGTCCTGAGAATGGTCTGTCTGGAAACAAAAAGAAAGGAATTGGCGGTGGCCTGTCCCTGCATATGCAGGGCTGACAGCCTGTCATGCGTTACATGGCCAGAAAAACACAGAAGAATTGTTACCCCGGGGCGCGAAGGAGTGCCAGGGAACGTCTCCAGGGATTTTGGGATGTTTTTGAAAAAGAAGATGTGGTTCTTGTCTGTATCAATGCAGACCCAGATGCCCTGGCTTGTGCCCTGGCCATTAAGCGTCTGCTGCGATATCGGGTGAAGTCGGTACTTATCACCCACCCCAATGAGATCCGTCGTCTCAATAATGTGGCCATGGTGGAACGCCTCAAGATTCCCCTGGAACGTATGGGGAACGTCCGGGTTCAGGATTACAGCAAGAAGATTCTTGTCGATTCCCAACCCACCCACCTTCCCGTCTTTGAAAAGATTAAATTTGATGCTATTATAGACCACCATCCTGTGTCGGCGAATCATCCGGCTGCATTTATTGATATTCGTCCTCAGTATGGTGCCTGCTCCACCATGTTGATTGAATATCTGCGGGCTGCCAATATGAAACCCTCAGTGTCTCTGGCAACTGCTCTCTTTTACGCCATCAAGGTTGATACCCAGGACTTCTCCCAGCAATCTGTATTGGCCGATGGCATCTCTTTTCGCTATCTCTTTAATATTGCCAACCGCAACCTAGTTAAGAAGTTTGAGCTGTCCGATCTGCGCCGATCCGAGCTGAAATATTTTAATGTGGCCCTCTCTAATCTTACCTATACAAAGGGACGTTTCTATACCCATCTGGGCAAGGTGAGGAGCCCGGATATTCTGGTTAATATTGCTGATTTTCTGAACCATGTGGACAAGATTGACTGGGTTCTGGTCTCTGGCATCCATGGAGAAAAACTGGTGGTGATTTTTCGTTGTGATGGATATCGGAAGAGCGCGGGGAAACTTGCAGAACGGATCTTTTCCGAGGTGGGTTCTGCTGGCGGCCATAAAGAGGCAGCCAGGGCCGAAGTGCCCTTGAAAAATCTGGCCTTGGGAGAAAGGGAATTTTCAACCAAGACCCTGAAACGTTTGGCCACCAGACATATGAAATAAGCCATTGCATCAAGAAAAACTACCCATTTACAACGGAGTTATCCCCAACAGACAGCCTGCTCAATAATGACATAAACATCAAATTCGATGTATTGATAGTTGATGGTGAAAAATGCTGAAGCCTTCTACACTTGCAATGATCCTTGCTGGCAGTCGTGTCGACAAGTTAAATGTCCTTACCTATTATCGCCCCAAGTCGGCAGTCCCCTTTGGGGGCTTTGCAAGGGTAATTGATTTTCCCTTGAGCAACCTCCTCCATTCCGGAATCGAGAATGTGGCAATCCTGTCCCAGTATCGAAGCTATTCCCTGATCAATCATATCGGTACCGGGGCCGCCTGGGATATGATAGGGAGCAATCGCGGTGTCTCTATCCTTCCCCCCTTCACCGATAACAGTGACACCAGTGCCCACTCCGACTGGTATCGTGGTTCTGCCGATGCCGTCTATAAGAACCTGGATTTTGTAAAATACCATACCCCCGAAGAAATTCTTATCCTGTCCGGTGATCATATCTACAATATGGATTATCGGGATATGATTCGCTATCACCAACAGAAAGATGCCGACCTGACCATCGCCTTTGTCAAGGTTGATAGAAAACGTGCCCAGCGTTTTGGGATTGCAGCGATTGATTCTGAAGATGGCAAGTTGGGGGGGCGTCTTCAGAAGTACTGGGAAAAGCCAGAAACTCCAGAGGCGGATTGGGCATCTCTTACGGTGCTGGTCTTTAAACCTGAGGTTTTGTACCGGGCTCTGAAAGAGAATCAGGACGATGATTCCTTCGAATTTGGCAGAGATATTATCCCCCGCATGATGCAGGAGGGGAAAAAGGTTTATGGCTACAAACACCGGGGCTACTGGGGCTACACCGGTACCGTGGATGAGTATTGGCAGGCCAATATGGATCTTTTAGGTGAAAATCCGCCCATTGATATGGATGCATGGGGCCTGCGTACCAATATGGAGCATCGGGGCATTAAAGATGCCCAACCGGCACTCATCCTTGATGGGGCAGAGGTTCACAATAGCATGGTCTACAACGGCTGTGTGGTTGAAGGGGCAGTGAAGAACTCCATTCTCTTTCCCGGAGTACATGTGGGGGCGGGTTCGGTGGTTGAAAACTCCGTGATCTTTTTCAGTAATAGGATCGGAACTAATTGTAGACTCAACAAGGTGATTATGGATGTGAATTCAGTCCTTGGGGATGGGGTCAAGGTGGGGGCTGCAATGGGCACAACGGCTAAGGATGTGAGTCTTATCGGCTGGAACAACCATATCTCTGATGGCGTTCGTATCGCTGAAGGTGCCATCATCTATCCCAATATTTCCCCTGAACGGTGGTCGCAAACCACCAGTGTGAATGCTGGAGAGGTACTGAAATGAGAGCTACAAATGAGGCACTAGTTCTTCTGCTGGCAGGTGGTGTGGGGAGTCGTTTGAATATTCTGGTACAGTCCAGGGCCAAACCGGCGGTACCTTTTGCCGGACATTACCGAATCATCGATTTCAGTCTCAGTAATGTTATGAATTCCGGCTTGACTAAGGTGGGGGTCTTGACCCAGTACAAACCACTGTCCCTGATGCGTCATTTGGGAATGGGGGAGGCGTGGGACTTCAGCGGGCGCAGCCGCGGGGTAAAAATTCTACCGCCGCACACCGGATTTAAAGACTCCGATTGGTATAAGGGGACTGCCGATGCTGTCCGCCAAAATATAGATTTTCTTGAGAAAAATCCATCGAACGAGGTGGTGTTACTCTCGGGTGATCACATCTATAATATGGATTTTCATGCCATGCTGGAATACCATCGTTTTAAGAAGGCGGATGTAACGGTGGGGATGATGGTGGTTCCCATGAGCGAGATCCACCAGTTCGGGGCAGGCATTACTAACGCAGAAAACCGCATCATTGACTGGGAGGAGAAACCTGAAAATCCCCGGACCAACCTGGCCTCCATGGGGATCTATGTCTTTGACTATAAGTACCTCCTTGATTCGCTGTACAGGGATCGTGATGAGGTGGATTTTGGTATGCATATCCTGCCCCGAGCCATTGATAACGATAACGTCTTTGCCTATCCCTTTTATGGATACTGGCGTGATGTGGGGACAATCCAGGCCTATTGGGAGGCAAATATGGATGTGATCAGGCGTGACAGTCCCCTGTCACCTGCTGCCTGGGGTATTCGCACAAATATTGAAGCGGATGGGCGTCCGGCGGATAGGCCCGGAGCACGTTTTGGCATTGATGCCAAAGTGAGCAGATCCATGGTTTCTGCCGGTTGTATCATTCGGGGAACCGTTGAAAATTCAGTCTTAGCACCAGGTGTAGTGGTGGAGGAGGGGGCCGTTGTTCGGGATTCCATCCTCTTTGCCGATTGCGTTGTGGAAAAAAAGAGAGTGGTTGATCTTTGTATCTGTGATAAACGGGTTCGGGTTCTTCCTAGCGCTGTTATCGGTTCAGGGAGCGGCCATGAGGTCCCCAATATTCAGCAACCCAGCCACCTCTATACGGGGATCTCGTTGATTGGCAAGGATGCCTTGATTCCGGCTGGAGTGAGTGTGGGGCGGAACTGTATTATCAACACGGGAACCGCAGAAGGTGCCTATTCCACAAAGATAATCAGGGATGGCGAGACGGTATGAACGAATAAATATTGCGTTTTAGGGCGGGGGGAGATTTCTTTTCTTTTGAAAATTACTTGATATTGTATATTCTTCTTGTGCACTTTATTTTTCGTCATGCAACCGCCTGCTTGCATGATAGCTGGACAGTTATTGATCAGTCAACAACAGGATGACACACTTGTCCCCGCCGCAACTCATCGTGGTTGTCTATCATAATTTCAAAACTCTGCTTACCACCATTCAAGAAGTCAACCATAGCCTTATTGCTCAGGCCAGTCGAGCAGTAAATATCAGCCTGACTCAGCGAAACTGGCTGATGGGATTTTCATATTGCCGAATTCAAGCTGCACGGTGCTGATCGGGCTGACTATGGTGATAATCTTCTGTCGACCTTATCAAAAGAGCTGAAATATTTTTCATACAGCCATTTTTCCCTTCTATTTGCTTTGGATGATGAGTATTTTAATAAATATTCATCCAGTCGAATATTTATTGGCAATTTTGGTTTTTAAAAAACGACAATGGCAGTGAAAATGGATGGCAGTTGCATGGTTAAGATGGTATAAGAATGGCCGTAATTTGTTGTGGTCCTGTAGCTCAGGGGATAGAGCACGAGATTCCTAATCTCGGAGTCGTTGGTTCGAATCCAACCAGGATCACCATTGTTTGAATGGTTTTATTTCCGCAAAAGTTCCACATGGAAAATCCAGTACTTTTGAAATGTGTCGCAACTTGTCAATATTACACGAATAATAAGAACGAAAAGGATAGGGCGCAGGATTCCTAATCCTGGTGCCGCAAGTTTGATTCTTACCGCGGGACCGTACAGATTTGCTAAGGTTCGACAAACTCCCATGTTTGTCGGGCCTTTTTTGGTGGATCTCTAAAAATACTATTCCTCCCCCAATTCCTGGTTCTCCCTTGGGCTTCGATCCATTAGCTAGTTGCATTTTTGATGTTTTTTTAGATATGATGGGAGAAGGAGAGGATCTTTGAAACAAATCTATACGCCTCAGGATGGAAATGATCAGTAAATTAGATTCAATTGCATCGCTATATGGGCTGCCCACCAAAGCTGTGGCCTCAACAGAGGCTGCACAGTTATCCATTGCCTCACTGATTCAGGGCAAGATTGCCTCAGCCACGGTGTTGGACAATCCGTCTCCTAATATATTTACCCTGAAGTTTGGTGGCCAGAGTCTGGACGTACAGTCGCAGTTGCCCTTGCAGAAGGGGGAACAGATTCAGCTTCAGGTTTTGCGTACCGAACCAGTCCTTCTGCTGCAAAAGGTGGAGACGGCTCTGCTCCCTGCCCAGATTCGTCAAAGCTTGAGTCTTGCAGGTGAGGTTATAGATGTCAAACCCCTGCTTCAGAACCTCCAGAACAGTTTCTTTACAGCCCCCAAGTCCTCCCCCTTGTTGCAACTTCTTCAGCCGCAATTAGGCTCCGGGGCCACTGCCTCGCCAACACTCCAGGCCAGTTCTCAGCCTCTGCAATCGGGTTTGCAGCAGCTCGGAGGTCAGCCCTTGAGTGGAGGGGCCTTACAGCAGTTAATTCGTCAAGGGTCATACGAGGCCACAGCCACTGTCCTTGCCAACCAGGGTGCAGAGAGCAAATTGATCCGTATTGGCGGGGAGACCTATCCCCTGTTTGGCCCCCTGAAAGCAGAGCCTGGAGAGAGTCAGTTGTTGCGACTCCAGTCCCTCCAGCCCACGGTTAATTTTCTGGCGGTGGATAGCGGGGGCGGGGTTAATAAAAATATTCCCCTTCTGCTCCAGGCACCGGATCAGTCCCTTCCGGCTCTGGTTCGGGCCTTGCAGCTTCCCATCTTCACCGGGCTTGATCTTTTGCAGAACCCTCAACAGCAGCTCCTCAAGACACTGGCGGATCTCAACCCTGCAAAACTTCAGGAACCGGGTGCGGGGGTAATCTTGAAAAGTAGCCTTGAACAGCTTGGAATCCGGTCAGAATCTCTGGTGGCCAAGGGCAGGGCGCATGAGGCCGCAGGGCAACTAAAGACAGTGCTGGCCGATATCGCCCGTATATTCCAGGGCCAGAAAGAGATCAGTGTTCCCGCAAGCAGGCTCCTGGCCACCCTCGAAAATAACCAGGTGCTCCAGGCCCACTTTCAAAATGGGAACAACCTCATCTTCCCCCTGCCCTTTTCATTTTTGGAAC
>CAYWMZ010000035.1:0-10968 GCA_964459485.1 uncultured Desulfocapsa sp.
CCAATATGGAGGCGGTAAAAGAGATCGCCTACCAGCTTCGACTTCGTAATATTGGCGGTATCATTATCATTGATTTTATTGACATGGAGAAGGAAGAGCACCGTGAAAAGCTCTTTACGGCCTTCAGAGAGGCAGTAAAAAAGGATAGGAGTCGCAATAATATCCTGAAACTTTCTGAATTTGGTCTTGTGCAGATGACCAGAAAACGAAGTTGCGAAAACCTCTCCCAGATGATGTGTGAGCCATGCCACTATTGTGCCGGAGAAGGAGTTCTTAAATCCCGTCGTACCATCTGCTATGAAATCTTTCGTAAAATTGCCCGTAAGGCCAGACGCCATAATGGATATCAGGTGACTGTGAACGTCCACCCCCAGGTGGCCGAAATGCTTCTCAAGGAAGAGGAAAAAGTCACCAACGAACTTGAACGCGACATCGGCAAGCGTCTCCTTGTTATTCCCAATAAAAATCTCCATATTGAAAAATATGAAATTTCATGGGATGTCTAAACATACATACTGCTCACATCGAACAGCATTTTTTTGTGAACTTTTACCCCTGAGAACCTATTATGACACTACTCAAGAGCCGACGAAAAAGAAGGTCTTCGCCATTTAAGCTTTTTATCATTTTATTTATGCTCATTGCCGGAGCCGGTGGTTATGTATTCCTCACCTATTTCGAGGGCGAAAAGCCCCTTATTGTCGGTGATAATCTGCCTAAATATATTGGCAAAAACACGCCCATTTCATTTGAGATAAGCGACAATAAGAGTGGTTTACGCTCAATTTATATAGTGATCAGTCAGAACGGCAAAGACAAAAAGATATTCACCAAGGAGTTTCCAAGAAACCAGAGGGGCGCTCAGGCTGGGCCCCTCACCATAGGTATCAACCTCGACATTGACAGCAAAAAGCTCCACTTACAGGAGGGTGAGGCCACCCTGAAGGTTAGAGCCACCGATTATTCCATGCGGGGATTATTGCAAGGCAACACCAGTGAACTCAGTCTCCCCGTTACAGTTGATACCAAGGCACCCAAAGTGGCCATTCTCCACAGTGAACGCTATATTATTCCGGGTGGATCTGGAATAGTAATTTATCGTGCGAAAGGCACAATAAGTCACGGCGTTATGCTCAACGGCAATTATCAGCCAGGCTTTCCGCTCACCGATGGTTCAGATGGTAAATATATCTCCTATATTGCCCTGCCCTATACCACAGAAAAGATAACAGAATCAGTCATTATAGCAAAAGACGCAGCTGGCAATATTACCCGGAAACATTTTTCCACCATCCTCAACAGGCCCAAACAGAAACGTGACAAGATCCATATAGGAGACGGATTTCTTGGGAAAAAGATCCCCGAATTTGAAGAGCACTATCCTGAAATGAAAGGGAATATGCTCCAGAAATACCTCTATGTCAACCGGGTGGTTCGTAAATTAAATAATGAGAAGATAGCTGCCCTGTGCCTTAACCCGGAACCCAAACAACTCTGGTCAGGAAAAAAATTCAGCCGCATGGCCGGAGCCAGTAAAGCCGGATTTGCAGAGCATCGCACCTACTACTATAAGGGAGAGGCCATAGACAAGCAGGTACATCTAGGTATGGATATCGCCTCCACCAGGCACGTTCCCATTAAGGCCGCAGCCACCGGAAAGGTGATCCATGCTGATTACCTGGGAATTTACGGGAACATGGTAATGCTTGATCATGGCCAGGGCGTTTTTAGCCTCTACTCCCACCTCAGTCAGATCAATGTTGCCGTAGGAGATATCCTGAACAAGGGTGATGTCCTGGGAAATTCGGGTACCACCGGCATGGCGGGTGGCGATCATCTCCACTTCTCCATGCTGGTAAATGGTATTTTTGTGACCCCAAAAGAGTGGTGGGATCAGAATTGGATCGATATCACTATCAATGAACCGATGGTGGATGCCAAGTTTTAAAAGGTTTGTTTTCAGCTAGCAGGCCCAGGCGACAAATCAAAAAAATGAGGCGGGCCAGGTAGAACAATTACCTGGCCCGTATTGTCTGCTCTCTCCACTATCCCGCTTCGTTAATCTTCCACCTCATAGTCCGAGCCACCGCAGAGCTTACAACGCAGTTCGGGATCATCTTTATCAAAGATATACTCCCATTTCTTGTCCTTGATCTCCTGTTCACGTTGACGTCCACAGTGCACACACACCCAGATATCACCATCTTCTGTTTCAAATAAATGCATTTTTTTCTCAACTCCATTATTGTTATCTCGAATAGTCAGACAACTAGAGGACAAAGGCGTCTCCCGCTGATTCAGTTGTCACTTTTGACGGATCGGGTATAGTGTTCATTTTGATTAGAAATGGAATACCATAACACTTTTGCCCATGGTTTTTCCCCATTTGTAACACTCTTCAATGCAGGGACACAGGGCAGCCCTCAAGCCAAATAATAGTCGGCCCAACTTTACACTCCAGCCCCCATCATCCATTTTCACTCAAACCAGGTTAAACCTTTTTAAGTAAGTACCCGCTATGGAAACAACAAAGATACTCACCAATAGAAATGCCATCCTGTTTCTGCTCTTTATTTCAGCCATTCATGGTCTCTACAATTCAGGCATGCAACTCCATGAAGATGAGGCTTTTTACTGGCTTTGGAGTACTCGCCTCCAGTTGAGTTACTTCGACCATCCACCGATGGTAGCCTATATCATTAAATTTTTCACCCTGTTTGCTGATGGTGAATTTTTTGTAAGACTTGGTGCTATTGTCTGTATGAGTCTCTCCTCCTGGTATGTATTTCTTCTCAGTAAAGAGGTTTTTGATAATGAAGTTGCCTGGCTGACCCTATTTAGTAGTGCCATTCTCCCTGCCACTTTTTTGGGATACACCATAATCACTCCCGATGCCCCACTTATGCTCTTCTGGAGTAGCGCCACCTACTATTCTTATAAGGCCATTTTTTCAGATCGCTGGTCCAATTACATTCTGGCAGGAATCAATATCGGCCTACTCATGCTCTCCAAGTATACATCTGTTCTTTTCCTGGGATTCCTGTTTCTCTTTTTGCTTTTCAAGATGCCCAAGAAACTCCTCAGTATCAAACCCTGGGCCGCCATTGCCATAGCATTTATGCTTTTTTCCCCGGTCATCCTCTGGAATTATCAACACGACTGGATCAGCTTTCTTTTTCAGTATAACCATGGCAGTGCCGCAGGGTTTCAGCTCCAGCCAGGAAATTTTTTAGAATTCTTCGGAGGACTTTTTTTACTCTTCACCCCGATATTTTTTGGTATCCTTCTCTTTGGTAGCCTAAAATATCGGAACTGGTTTTTTGACAATAAACGCTTCTACATTGTCCTTTCCTACCTTTTCCCCCTGATCTTTTTTCTCTATAAGGCCCTCTTTAAGAAAATGGAACTCAACTGGGCTGCCATTATTTTTATCCCCGGTATGATCCTCTTTGCCTACACCGTAAAGAAATATCAACTCTGGAAACTCTACTACTGGGGTACGGCCCTCTCCATACTGCTCACCCTTGTACTCCTCTACCCTTCAATGTTTTTCCTGCCGCCATCCCTCAATATTCATAACCGAATATCTGGTTACAAGGAGGTTATAACCCACATTCAACCTCTATTGAAAGAAGGCGACACCCTCTCATCTGACCGCCATTACAGAGCAGCACTTTTCAGCTATTACACCAAAGGGCACCCCAAGGCCTATAACGTAACCGCCATTAAGCCACGTCCCTGCCTTACACCACCGCCCAATTTCAATCTGCGCACAAGTAGTGGTATTTTCTACTCAGCAACCGAAATGATCGCACAGCTAAGGTTGATATTCCCCAAGGTTCAACTCCTCGAAAAATATACATTTGCCAAAGAGGGATACACAAATAAAGTGTTTTACATCTACAGATATAATTGATAAAAGATTGTCCATGAAAATCATCCTCAAAACAGGTATCAGCCTGGCCCTTCTCTATATTATATTCCGGCTGATAAATATTAACATCCTCCTCAGAATTCTGTCTGACATTCAGTACCCCTATCTTTTATTGGCCATTCTTTTTCAGCTAGCCAGTAATCTTGTGGCTTCTTGCAGATGGTATCTGATCATGCGGCTCCTGGATTTCCAGGAAACATTGTCCTTTTTTATAAAGAGTTATTTCAAGGGAACATTCTTCAACCAGGCCCTCCCCAGCAGTATTGGCGGAGATGCCCTACGAGTTATCGAGCTTGGCAAGAAGGGCTACTCCAAAAAAGAGGCCTTCTATGGCATCTTTATAGACCGAATCATTGGCCTCCAGGGACTCCTGTTCCTGAATCTTGTTGCAAACTTCAGTAACCGCAACCTTCTGCCAGACTGGCTTTTCACCCTTATCAATGTTATTTGTATCTCAGCCATTGCCGGAATGCTTGTCCTGATTCTGCTCCGAAAGATACGTCGACTGGCAAGCCTTCCCCTGCTGAGCCTCGCCTACCACCTTTCCAATCGTTTCAGAAGGGTCTATAACAATACGTCTAATATCTGCATCCAAACAGGTCTGTCCCTGGTGATCCATCTTCTTTCCATCCTCTCCATCCATATGATTGCCACAGCCCTTGGAATGGATTACGGGCTGATGGTCTTTATGGTGGTATTTCCTCCAGTTATCCTGCTTACCCTGATCCCTATATCCCTTGCAGGTTGGGGGGTGAGAGAGGGGGCAATGATCGGGATTTTCATGCTAATAGGGGCCGAAAAAGAGACAGTGCTGTCCCTTTCGGTTCTCTATGGTTTTATCGTTATTCTTTGTAGCCTGCCCGGGATGTTCTTCTGGGTCACGGCCCCAACACCTGCCAGGAAAAAACTATGAAAGTCGATACAATGCGCCAGATCGATTATTATGCTGGAGTCCCCCTCTGCTTTCTGGGAACCCTCTTCAAATGGTTCAGCAAACTTTTCTTCAAAAGGGTCGCAAGACCTCTCAAAAATGTCCTGCTCTGTGAACTTTCAGAGATGGGCAGTACCATTCTGGTGGATCCGGCCATGAAGAAATTACAAAAAGAGGGGAAAGCCACTCTCTTTTTTGTCATCTTCAAGAAGAACAAGGCCAGCCTCGACCTGCTCGCTACAGTTCCAGATAGCAACATCTTTACCATACGCGAAGACGCCCTTAGTGGAATTATCGTAGATACCATTCGTTTTCTGTTCTGGGCCAGGAAAAATAGTATTGATACTGTAATTGACCTTGAACTTTTTTCCAGATTTACGGCTCTTATCACTGGTTTTTGCGGAGCTGACCGGGTGGTTGGCTTCCACGCCTTTTTTAATGAAGGCCTCTATCGAGGAAATTTTCTAAGCCATAAAGTAGCCTATAATAACTACCTCCATATCTCCAAAAATTTTATCGCCCTGGTCAATGCCCTTCTGGATAGTAATAACGAAATGCCTTACTCCAAACGTGCCATTAAAGATGATGAAATTATCCTTGATAAAGCCGTGGTGAGTATTGCGGCAAAGGAGTCTCTTTATGATACCCTCAGACAGCACTACCCGAGCTACAGTCCAAAACGCCACCATGTAATTCTCGTGAATCCCAACGCCAGTCAGTTATTGATTCAGCGTAAATGGCCATCCGACCACTATGCGAAACTTATCCAGATGATACTGGACAGGAACAGCAGGATACTTGTCTATATTACAGGAGCTGCGGAGGAGCGGGAAGAGGCAGAAGAGCTCAAAACCTCTGTTGCCAGTGATCGTTGTATTAATTTTGCTGGTGGAACCTCTTTTTCTGAACTTCCTGCCCTTTACAGTGTCTGTTCTCTGCTGATCACCAATGACTCCGGCCCCGGCCATTTCTCAGCGGTAACAGATATTCGCTCATATGTTTTTTTTGGCCCCGAAACCCCTTCTTTGTATGGATCTCTTGGCAATTCACAACCTATTTTTGCAGGTCTCGCCTGCTCCCCCTGTGTCAGTGCTTCCAATCATCGTAAAACCGCCTGTTCAGATAACAAATGCCTGCAGCTTATCTCTCCTGAGCATGTCATGGATCTTATTCAAAACGACCTTGAAAAATTAGAACAGTAGCCGTCAAAAGTACCCGGTATGGCAAGCGGCCCTTTATGGCCTCGCCATGCCAGGCATAAAGGTTCCTATGCAGGACCACTCCCCCTCCCTCAAATAAAAAATCCATAACAAAGGCGGCTGGCACTCCAATGACAAAAAAAATCTTCACGATTCTTTCAAAAAGAGATATCTATATTCCGGCCATACTCCTGCTGCTGGCGTCCATACCCTTCTTAATCTTAGATATAGATATCCGTTTTTCCAACATTTTTTACGATCCGTTCGCCTCAAATCACTGGCCTCTTAACAGCCAAACCCCCTGGATCTATCTCTACAACTATGGTACTTGGCCTGCTCTGTTCCTTGCCCTGCTGGCCTTGCTAACTTGCATCATCTCACTTGTTTACAAAAAACTCATTCCCTACCGAAGACAGGCATTCTATTTGGTTGCGGTGATGCTTATCGGCCCCGGTCTTATTGTAAACACCCTCTTAAAGGATAATTTTGGAAGACCCAGACCCCGTGACATTATAGAGTTTGGTGGCCAGCAGCAATACCACCAGCTCCTCCAGCCTGACTGGGGGAATACGGGGCGTTCCTTTCCCTGTGGACACTGTTCAGCGGCCTTTTATTTTTTTGTGTTGTACTTTTGCGCCAAGGGACGCCAGAAGAAATGGCTGCCATATGCAGGACTGACAATCGCTCTTGGATATGGTACTCTTATGGGGATTTCCAGAATTTTACAGGGTGGCCATTTTTTAAGTGATGTTCTCTGGTCTGCCGGGATCGTCTATTTAACGGCCGGGCTACTTTTTTATCTCATAAAACCGTTCAATGCCCAAACAATCTTGCCCAATAAAGCAATTAATTAGCTTGTTTTATCCATTGAAAGCCAATAGCTTCTTCTAAAATGTTCAAAACACCCAGACTCCCTAAACTTCTCTACAGCTACCTTGCAACAGAGATTCTGGCCCCTTTTTTCGCCAGTTTTGTGGTAATGAACAGCGTTTTTTTTCTCATCACTCTGATCCCCTTTCTCAATACCGTTTTGGAACTTGAGATCAACTTTGTTGATTTCACCCGACTCTTTCTCTATCTCTTTCCAGATATGTTTCTCTACTCCATTCCCATGGCCGCCATGCTTGGAGTGACCATTGCCTTCACCAGACTCTCCAGTGATTCCGAGATTCTGGCTTTTAAGGCCAGCGGGGTCAGTCTCTATCAGTTTATTCCACCGGTTCTGTTTATCTCCATACTGATCGCCCTGCTCACCTCATACTTCTCCATCAACCTTATCTCAAAATCTAAAATAGCCTTGAAACAACTCATGTTTCAGGTGGCAAAAGAGAAAATAGATAAAGGGATCAAGGAACATCAGTTCACAGAGGCCCTGGGGGATCTTGTGGTATATGTGGATAAGATAGATCCACAGACAGGAATGTGGCAAAATGTCTGGGTTTCCGATATGCGTGGTCAAGTCAATCCAATTATCACCATGGCCCAGTCCGGAATCATGACAGCCCAGGTCGACAAAATGCTGGTCACCATCACCCTGTTAAAGGGAAGTCTGCATCGGCCCGACAACTTGGACTCCCAGATTATCGGATTTGAGAAATATGTAATCGATATCCCCCTCCAGCCGCCAACCACCCTTGATGGAAAAGATGTCACAAGGCTTTCTACTGCATCTATGACCATGACACAACTTCAGGAAAGTGCTACGACTCTGGGCAGAAACAGTCCCGAGGGGCGTGAAAAACTCGTGCACTACCATACCCGTATTGCGTTGCCTGTAGGCTGCCTTCTCCTGAGTCTCCTCGGTATGCCCTTGGGACTTCAAGCAGGACCAGGACGAAAGGCCTCAGGTATCCCCCTTGCCCTCTTTTTCTTTATTCTTTACTACATACTTTTCACCGTGGGCAAGGTCATTGCCCAAGAGACCACAGTATCGGTTCTTTTCGCAATGTGGCTTCCAAATGGCATCTTTCTGTTAATAACATTATACTACCTTAAACAAACAGCCAATGAACGACCGGTAATCCCTGAGGTACTAAAGAACTATTGTAGAGTCATCCTCGGCAGGATCTTCTCCCCGCTTTTATCAAGACTGCAAACAGGACTCCAACTCTTCAGCAGATTCAAAAAAGCACCCCAATCTACGCCCCAGGCGTCCCTAAGCCCAACCCATCCACCCCCTAAAATAAGCCTTGAGAGATCCAACCTCGGGCCTGACTACCTTACGGAAGGAACGGTACATGGTAATATTAAGAGCCATATATTCCATCTTCCAGAATGCGAGTTTTACTACTGTAAGAATTGTACCATTGAGTTTAAAGATGTCGAAGTAGCCCAAGAGTCAGGCTTTGAACCATGCAAGTTTTGCAAAACAGTACTCAACAAACAGGAAATCTAATCTGCTGACTCTATCGCTTTTTTCAAAGCTGCAATATGCACATACCCGGCAAAGTGCACCGGACTCTTACCACTCACCGGATCGAAGCCACTGGGATTGGCTGAGCAAAAGTACTGTACCTGCCGAGGCAAACGGGTCAGCACATCCTCCACCGTGCATCCGATATACTCCCGCAGGGCATCCCAGGTGGCACCACAGGGCGCACCACGCAGCACCTTTATTTCCTCTATCTTTCCTCTAAGCACACGCACTTCATATTCAGGGAGACCAAACTGTTCCCCATAGGATCCGAGTTGCTTATTCCTCCCAAGGCCGCAACAGGTAAAGGGAGTAAACCCGGAGCCCTTTTTACCAGGAGAAACTATACTGATGGACTTTTTCTCACAAAGGGTCATTAGGTGGTGTACAAGATCCGGATGCCTGAGAAAGTTTAACACCAGATCACAGGAGAATTTATCATCTATAAAATTCTCTGGATTGTCAATAAATTCAGGGAGCGCACGCTCAATAGAGATGATCTTATTAATATGAAGATCCGCACCGTAACGCTGCACTCCTTCAATTTTATGCTCACCTGAACCTTGCTCCTGAAAGACTATGATTTCCATTTCTTTTCCTTTTAATGAATTTTGGGACATTCTCCCCCCCAGGCCAACGCAAAGGCCTGATTACATAATTATTTTCCCTTGACAGCCAAAATTCTCCAATATACAATCCAGTAGGATTGGAATACAGTTAATGAAGCACAATACAGTGTTTACTCTCTTTTCAAATAGCAGCCACAAATAAATACAGCGGAGATTAATGTGGAGTACGAAGCCAAACTATCAGACATTATAGCCAGTCTGCCAGAAGTTTCCGGGGGGTTTCTCTATTCTTCCGAGCATGGAGTTTACGCAAACCAGACTGCTGACTTAGCAGACACTTCATCACTTCTGAAAGTTAGCCGTAAGTTGACTGCAATCGTCTCCATGATCAAGGAACATTTTCAGGATACTAGTGGGATTAGGGTTTCATTTAAAGATCTGATACTCTGTGGAATACCGATAGAGACAGATCACTGGCTCTTTTTGCTACACCAGCCATCGCTCTCTTCTGGCATGATAAAGATGACTGTCCGTATAGCGTTAAATATTGACTCTAGCATCGACAACTCCGAGGAAATCCCCTCACCCACACCAGAAGATATCCGCCCGGAAGATCCCCCCGAAGAACAGGAATCCATGATGGATATCCTGCTTGCTCCAGAATCTGAATTGAAAATACCCTTAACTGAAATGGAGGAGAAGCTTGCTCACTTTATAGGCCCTGTTGCCGGACTTGTTTTCAAAGACTCGGTGGAAACATGGGCTAAAACAAATATACCGTCTATGGAAAATATCCCTGAACTTCTTAACATCATAGAAAATGAAATAGACGACGAAACGGATCGTATACAATTCAGGAACAGTTTTTCAGCTAAGGAAGGAAAATAGATATGGCCACCGCAAGGGATTTCTCCAGACTTGACGAGATCGAAGGTGTTTCCCAATATACTCTTGTTCGTGATGATGGCCATGTTGTGAGTGGAAATCTTCAGAATTCTGCAGAACTTTCTGCCTCCATAGTGAGTAGTGGCAAGTATTGTGATACCCTAGTCGACGATCTTAATGGAAAACGCTATGTCTACTGTTCCATTGAGCGGACCTCTGGAAACAATATCCTGGTGTTCTCTTTGGGACGTTACTATCTTGGCATCATAAAACATCCCGACAGTGACTCCCAACAACTTGCCGATACAATAATAGTATTTTTAAAGGGTCTTCTCTAAAATGCGACCTGCAATCAACATCAACGAAGCCTAAGCCCCCAGGCCATCTTTTTCCCAAACGGATCTACCCATGAAGTTACCAAATGCTGCTGAGATGCAGGGCCTCGACAAGTGTGCCATAAACGATTACCACATACCCGGCATAGTTCTTATGGAAAATGCCGGACTTGGTACTGTCCGGATGTTGGAAGAGGAGTTGGGGGATCCCGGTAACTCCTTTGCCTTGATATTCATTGGCCCTGGTAACAATGGAGGGGATGGCTTAGTCATTGGCAGACATCTTCACCAGAGAGGCTGCCGCCCCATATTCTTTTTTCTGGTCAATCCCGATTCTTTAACTGGTGACGCAGCCGCTAATATGCAAATTGTCAAAAAACTGCGTCTGCCCTTCCATATAATCGACTCTGAAGCCAGGGTAGAAACCCTACCCGTTCTCTACAAACAGTTCCTGAACCAGGGTAAACCATGCTACGCCATAATTGATGCCATATTTGGAACGGGCCTTAAACGGCCGGTTTGCGATCAGTTTGCCGCCACAATAGAGTTTATCAACCGCTCAGAAGCTGTGTGCGGAATTCCTGTAATTGCGGTAGATATCCCCTCCGGAATGGACTCCGACAACGGCAAGGTACTCGGCACAAGCCTGCGTGCCAATTTTACCGCTACTTACGGCTGTCCCAAACCTGGTCATGTCCTGCA
>CAYWMZ010000036.1:0-10764 GCA_964459485.1 uncultured Desulfocapsa sp.
CCATGCCGGGCATGATGGCCACCGTCCATAATGTGGGAACCAATGAGGAACTTATCGAAGAGGCGGCCCGGGAACATGGTGATTCCTATCTGGCCTGGGATAATTATCGGCGTTTTCTGCAATCCTGGGCCATGACTTCAGGTGTCCCCCGGGAAGAGTTTCAGACCCTGATGAACGATGCCAAGGAGCGTTACAACGTGTCCATGAAAGGACATTTTTCACCCAGCCAAATGAAGGAGCTGGCCCTGGATTATCAGAAGGTGATCCGTAATCAAGGTTTAGGGATTCCCGATGATCCTTGGTTGCAGCTGGTGACGGCCATTGAGATGGTAATGGACTCCTGGGAGACCGAGAAGGCTTCAAGCTACCGGAAAATTATGGATGTCTCAGATTCCTGGGGGACCGCAGTTATCGTCCAGGCCATGGTCTATGGTAATAAAAACCAGTCTTCAGGATCTGGCGTTCTGTTTACTGCACATCCCTATCGTAAGGTGCAACGGGTGGCGCTGTGGGGTGATTATGCCTATGGCGATCAGGGGGAGGATATCGTCTCCGGACTGGTTACCAGTTATCCCATCTCTGTGGAACAGGCAGAGCTTGATGGCCGGGCAGTTGCTAATGCTCTTGAGGTGCGCTATCCTGATATATATCAGGCGTTGCTCACCCTGTCCCGGGAGTTGGTCTACGAGAAGGGCTGGAATCCTCAAGAGATAGAGTTTACCTTTGAAGGCCCGGATGCCAGCCAGCTTTATCTGTTGCAGACCCGTGACATGATAACAATTAAGAAGCAGGAGCGTTTTCAGGTTTTTGCGGATGCTAGGGAGGTGGCTGCCAATTATCTTGGTAAGGGGATCGGGGTTTCTGGCTCTGCTCTGTCCGGGCGGGCGGTTTTCACCGAAGAAAATATTATTGAATTACGGCGTAGCGACCCTGATACCCCTCGTATCCTGATCCGTTCCGATACTGTGCCCGAAGATATCAAGGTCATTGATATGGCAGAAGGTCTGCTTACTTCCAGGGGAGGGCAGACTTCTCACGCCTCGGTGGTTGCGGTACGTCTTGAAAAGACTTGTGTTGTTGGCTGTAAACATCTGAAGGTGTATGAGACAAGAAAAATTTGCCAAATAGGAGATACTGTGATTAAATTTGGTGATCCTGTCTCCATTGATGGTCGTAGCGGTCAGGTGTTGACTGGGATGCATGATACCCGTGAGGAGATGCATATTTTACCTATCTGAGACAGTGGTTGCTCACATTGAAGGGCTGCCCATAAGGAGATTGGCATGGCAAAGGCAAAGGCAAAGGCAAAGGCAAAGAAAAAAATCAAGGCAATAAAAAAGAATCAACTGTTGAAGGGTCCGGCCCTTGCGGCTCAGGCGAGAGCGAAAGCTAAGAGCTTGGGACTTGATGGTAAGGGGATGAAACTTACCGATTTGGTGTGGATGGTGCAAGAGAAAGAGGGCTATATCAGCTGTTTTAAGAAGCAGAAGGAATGTGAGCAGAGTGGCTGCTGCTGGCAGTTGTCCTGTGGTGCGAAGATGGCTTAAGAGAACAATATTGATTCTGAGCTGGAACTCTCCAAACAGGAATGGCCGTAGGTCATCATAGACATTCCTGTTTGTTTATTCTGCCCGAATCTTCTTCATCTGACTCTCAAGTCCAGTAACGTGCTCGATGGGCAGAACAAAGGCAATGCCCGTTCCGGGTTTGTGGAATTCTCCTTCTGTCTCAATTGCTGTTAGAATCTCTTTTACATGATGCTCTCCAACCAGAAGCATGATGATATCGGTCTGCGCTTCAAGGGTGAGCCCAAAAAACGTCTTGGCTTCATGGATTCCGGTACCACGGGCCTGGATAATAGTGGCCCCTGTAGCTCCTGCTGCTTTGGCGGCATCGACAATCTTGTCGGTGATGGCCGGTTTGACTGAGGAAAGTATCAGTTTAAAACGCATTGCTGTTCTCCATTACTGTTCTCCGTTACTGTTCTTCATTACTTTTTGAGTGATGTCTTGATTTCAGTTCCATTAACTGGGCATATCCTAACACTGTGATAATGGGAAAGAGGCTGGCAAAGGCGATGAGTCCAAATCCGTCCAGGGCCGGGTTTCTTCCCGGTACCGTTGCCGACAGACCAAGGCCTAGGGCCGCAACAAGGGGCACTGTCACCGTGGATGTGGTGACGCCACCCGAGTCATAGGCCAGTGGAATAATACCTTTGGGGGCAAAGTAGGTCTGGATGATTACAATGAAATATCCTGCCATAATATAAAGATAGAGTGGGGTGCCGCTGATAATTCTATAGGTACCGAGGCTGATGCCAAAGGCCACACCCAGAGCCACCGTGATGCGTAAGCCCCAGGCGGAGATAGTTCCGGCGGAGGCCTCATTTGCCTTTTGTGCTACAGCAATGAGGGAGGGCTCGGCAATGGTGGTTGCAAAACCGATCATGGCTGCAAAGAGATAGACCAGGCCATAGGCGCTCCAATCTGCTTTGGTTACATGCACGTTTGGGCCATAGATAAAGGCGGGATCTGAGAGCTGGCGTGCCATAATCTCCCCTAATGGAAAGAGGGCCTTTTCCAGTCCCATCAGAAAGAGGCTGAGACCCAGGATAACATACACACCACCCATGAGCACCCGACGCAGATGGGGAATACGCTGGCGCAGAACGAAAAGTTGAAAGACAGTAAGCAAGATGATGATGGGGAGCACATCCCGCAGAGTGGTAAGGAGGATCAGACCGAAATCCTTTATATATTCCATTGCGCCTCTCTTCCTCTACCTGAATATGATAAGGCCGTAGCCCATGACAAAGATCATGGGCAGAAGGGATGCGAAGGCAATAAGACCAAAGCCGTCAACCAGGGGGCTGCGACCACGGATGGTTGAGGCCAGCCCCACACCGAGGGCTGCAACCAGGGGTACGGTGATGGTGGAGGTGGTGACTCCGCCAGTGTCGTAGGCAATTCCGATAATCTCTTTTGGGGCGATGCTGGTCATGAGCATTACCAGCACATATCCGCCAATGATAAGGTAGTGAATTGGCCAGCCACGAAGGATTCGCAGGACTCCAATAAGGATGGCCAGTCCCACAGAAAAGGCCACCGACATCCGCAGCCAGAAGGCGTAACTTTCGAGAGATTGGGGGCTGGGATCAATCAGGCCACCAGTCCCTGCAATTTCTGCGGCCTTGGCAGCAACTGTGATCAGGGCGGGTTCGGCAACGGTGGTTGAAAAACCCAGGGCAAAGGAGAAACTGAGCAGCCAGAAGAGGCTGCCCTTTTTGGCCAGGGCATGGGCCATGGCCTCTCCAATGGGAAAGAGCCCCATCTCCAGGCCCTGGATAAAGAGGCTGAGTCCCAGCACCACAAGGACTGCCCCAAAGAGAACCTCTCCCATCCGGGGCAGTGGTTGCCGCAGTACTACAATCTGGAAAAAGGCGATCACCAGGATGATGGGCAGAAGATCGGTGAGAGCAGCCCTTATTTTTCCAAGGATTATGGAGAATATCATCAATACTGAGCTGATGCCCCTAGATCCGTTTTTCAGGAACTCCCAGGGCCTTTAAGATCAGACCCAAGGGGCAGAATTTTGTGAAGCCAAACTGAAAGAGGTTGAGCCCCACAATAAGGGTACCAAAGAGCCAGTATTTATGCATAAAAATGGGATTTGGGCCGCAGTCTATGCCCAGGGCCAGGGTGAGTATGATAAAAAAGCCTGCAATTGTGTGAATCCAATCGGTGATGATCATGGTAAAACCTCATAAGTGTAGGGGAAAAGGTGATAAACTATATCATTACAGAGATAATAGTATTGCCTGACGGCTTTGTCTAGAGGCGATCTGGATAATGAGTCAAGTCCTAGAATCTTTTACGCCGCAGCCTGCTTCTGCTTCGTCTTTTCAGGAACAGAATATTAAGGGCTGCATAGAGAAAAAATCCCAGGCCCAATCCAATGAAAAATCGACCCCAGCCAGGGGATGTTGCGGCGGACGGCTGTTTTGAGGTTGATTGAGGAGCTTGCTGTTCTATAACTTCTACTGCTGTTTTTAAAGGTTTTGCTACTTGGGGTGGAAGGAGGGTCTGTGCCGATACAGGCTTGGATGCTACCTTGGAAAATCCCAGTGCCAAAAGCTCAATTGCCTTAGCATCCCGAACCTTACGCTCTTTGCTCCCCATAACGATGGCGATAATGCGTACGTCACCCTTTTTTGCGGTGGCGGCTATGGAAAATCCGGCCTTTGCAAAATAGCCAGTCTTGAAGCCGTCGCAGCCCATAACCTTCGCCAGGAGATGGTTATGGGTGCGCATGATAAACTTACCTTCGCGAAAATCTCTGACCTTCGTTTCGGTATATTTAAAAACCTCAGGTCGCTTACTGAGGCTACGGCACAGGATTCCAAAATCTCGGGCCGTAGTTACATCCACCTTTTGGCCTTTGGCGGGTGGAAGGCCGTGGACGGAGGCATATTTTGTGTTTGTCATACCAAGTTCCGCTGCCTTTTGATTCATCAGTTTGACAAATGCTTCCTTGCTTCCTGCCACATGAGTGGCCAGGGCCACGGCTGCGTCGTTGGCAGATTGTATCATCAGGGCATAGAGAAGATCCTCAATGCTGAATTGCTCTTTTGGGTCAAGGTAGACCTGGGAACCACCCATTTTGGCAGCTTCCACAGTTACTTGAACCATCTCATCTGCTTGCAGGCTTCCCTCCTGTATCTTATCAAGGATGACCAGCAGCACCATAAGTTTCAGCGTGCTTGCCGGATAGACCTTGGCATCAGCATTCCTGGCAAAGAGGACTTCACCACTCTTAGCATCGAGTACGATGGCTGATGCATAGGGTTCTGTGGCCACTGTCTTTAGGTGAGCACGACTGGCCAGGGCAGTATTGCCAAAGAAGATGAAGAGCAGGAGTAGGGTGAAGATCGGGAAACAATTTTTTCTTATCATTTTGTGTCTTGGATTGTAGAGTTTTGTATAGGTATAGAAAGAGGTCAGAAATAATAATCTGCCACAGCTCTTGCCAGGGCAGATCGAGAACTCTATTTACATTCCATCCGGCCGTAGCCCAGCGCCAGGGGGACAGGGCATACCGCCGATACGAACAGCCCCATATATCATATTGGTTGTTACCGCCATAAATTGTATTGTAAATTCGTGGGGATGGCTGTTGAGGTCTGCTTTGACATCCTGTAACTTGCTATGGTGCGTAAGCTCCACTATGCGTTCCAGGGAGTGGTCGTTGCCAAATCTCTCTATCATGGATTCTGAAGTGTTGTCCTGGAGGGCAAAGAGGGGATAGAGCCCTGCCAGTATCCCCAGGGGCACCCGGTATTACTTTTATCATGGATTGTTTCATGGTGATTGGTCTCGATACTTCCGTGGTGTCAATTTGCTATCAAAGAGCACAGTTGCGTGGAGCAGGAGTCTCTCTATCCCTGTCAATTCTGAACTGTATTGGCGTGTTTCGTAGGCCATGGCAGGTTCATCGGTGATGATACCATCCACACCGAGGGCTATCAGCCTGGCCATTGCCGCCCGATCATTCACGGTCCAGATATAGACTTTCCTGCCTGTGGCCTGAATGCGCCGGATAAGGGCGGGGTGGGTTGTGGCCATGTTCAGTGCTAGGAAGTTTACATCGAGATTGGAAATTTTACCAATGGTCTTGGAAGAGAGCAGTCCCAACGACCAGTTTGGGCGAAGCCTGCGAAATCTGTTAAGGGCAGTATAGTTCAGTGACATAATGGCTACCTGATCCACCATATCCACCTCTTCTACAATTGCAGCCACTCGTTGTTCCAGGATCAGGTCATGTCCATAGTATTTCAGTTCAATAAGGACCCGGCACTTCCCCTTGGCAAGGAGTAACACATCCCGAAGGGTGGGAACTCGCTCCTTGGCAAATCCTGCGTTGAACCAGCTGCCGACATCAATTTTTTGGATCTCAGCCAGATTACTGTTCCAGACTTTGCGCTTAAGACCCGCCAGTTTCATAAAATCACTGTCATGGATGACGACCACTTCGCCATCCAGACTCTCCTGGACATCAATTTCCAGCCAGTCTGCACCATCCTGCATGGCGTGGCGCATGGCAACCATGGTGTTTTCAGGTGCCTTGCCTGCCGCCCCCCTGTGGGCAATAATCATGGTGTTGTTGTCTGCGGGAATTGTGCTTAAAAGCCAGTTTCCCATGAGTAGAGAAGTGATTGCGGCCAGGAGTAACAGGGTGAGAATTAGGGAGGATTTGAGCCTTTGGGGCCGTTTTTTTGGGGCTGTGTCAACAATCTCCTTTGAATGTTTTACTCCGCTCCTGCGGTAGAGGATGCTCAGCAGTGCAGCCAATCCTCCAGAACCAAAGGTGGTGAGCAGGAAATTGCCGAGAAACAGGAGGGTCGCCAGAGCACCAAGTAGGGGAATCAGGAATTTTGTGGAATTTAGAAAATAGGGGGCTAGCGTTGATCCCAGGAGTTGCACGAGTCCCATAAGGATTACATTGAGAATGATAAGGGAGAGGACAAGACTTGCAAGGGGGATGAGGAAGAAGCGGCTTTTGCCGTGGCAGAGGAATTCGCTTTTGGCAAAAGATGCAGCGGGACTGATCTCCTTGAAGAGAAGCAGTGGCAGGCTCAGGGACCAGCTGACAAGGTTGCGAACCAGTACCAGCATCATGCCAGTCAGGGCCAGGCAAATAGCGGCAGTGGCAAAGAGAAAGCTCGGCGGCTGGGTGGCCAGATAGTAGTTGATGTCATAATCCCGAAGCATCACCCAGACGATGGCCAGGGCCAGGCCAAGAAAAGGCATGGTGAGGAGGAGCAGCCGCAGGATGAGATGGATGGCAAAGAGAAAAATCCGTAGCATCCGCTGCACACTAAAATGGAGAGCGGCAATAAAAGAGAGATACCTGCCGTCTAAGACGGCTTGGCATATCGCCATCATAGCGGACTGCTCAAAGATAGTGATGGTAAGCAGTAGACTGCTAAAGAGTACCAGTGCCAGGGCCCCGGACGGGGTCAGGAAAAAATAGGCGATATCAAGGTTGGATAGTACTGTCTTGCCCGAAAGCTTGAGTAGAAACTGACCTAAAATTCCGGTGAGAGGGGCAAAGAGGATCAGGCTGAGACAGACAAAGACAAAATGAATTGCCACTATCCGGGCCAAGGATTTGCGGAGGATGTCCAGGATCTCCCGCCAGAATAGCTGCAGGGTTTGTATCATATGGTGCTGGAGGGATCAGTGTCCCTTTCTTGTCGGCGCAGAGGTGTCACGTTACGCCGTAATAGAGGCATAGCTCAGTTTACACTGGGGCAGAAAAGAGCTTGCATCTTCCCCATCAGTTCTATGATACGCGGGTCATTGATACGGTTGTATATAAAATTTGCATCTTTGCGGTAATCGATAATGCCCTGGCTACGCAGGATGTTCAGGTGCTGTGAGACGTTTGCATTAGTAGTTTTGACCTGTTCTCTGATATCACCAACGGACATCTCCTTGTCCTGAAGGAGGCAGAGAATCTTGAGACGTATGGGGTGGGACATTGATTTTAAGAGTTTGGACATCGCATCGATCTGTTCGTTTTCCACAAGAATACCTCGATAAAAATAGACTAAATTTAATGGGTCGGAGTCTTCAGTCTTTCTCCCTTGGGAAAGAGGAAGAAGTAGAGTGCTCCTGACAGTAGAGCCATTGTTATATACATGTACATGTCTGGAATGATACGGCTTTCCGGACGAAAAAGGGCAAGGATGGAGAGTAGGGGCAGAACCTGATAGGCCAGGCGGTGACTGCGCAATAACTCACGGATAATATAGATATGGATCAGGGGGCCAATCAGACCAAGCACCAGGGAAACACTGGAATTTTCGTGGAGGTACACATAGAGAAACTGCTTGATGGTGAGCAGAGTGAGCAGAATCACAAGAAAAAGGGTGATCAGAAAAGTCTTTTTCTTCTTCACTTCAAGGGGCAGATTGTTGAGCATATGACTGAGCTGTTGGCCGTTTGACTCTGTGGCCAGAGCTGCATAGATCTGCTCTTTACTCTGATGCTGCCGTAGCAGTTTTTTAATATGTTTTTCCAGGGGTTGGTGCATTTTAAAATAGCCAGTCTGACATTTCTAATGTATCTGAAAGTTCTTTGGGAAGAAAACTTCCGTTTAGCCAGTAAAGAAAGTTTCAGTATTCACCGTGGCTGGCCTTTTGGGGCCGGTCATGCTGGTTGATCTACGATTTTCTGAAAAAAACGTAAAACTTTTTGAAAAGTTAGCTTATTATTACTGGTTTTTCGAGAGAAAGAAAAGCAAAATAATAAATACTAAAATAAGTAAAAGTGATGTCGGGATCAAATTTTTTGATTTGACATAAGGCCTTGAAAAGGGAATAAAGTAGCTCCCCCGGGCTGAAATGCCCCGATCCTATGCGGTATAAAATAAGAATCATGGTATGATATGTTGATTAGCTATCAATGCGATTGATAGCTAGCTTTGTAGATTTCAGGAAAATTATTCATAACGGAGAACATTACATGAGTTCAAGTGACGATAAAATCACAAGCCTGTTGAGTGAAGGACGAGTCTTCGAGCCTCCCACTGAAGGAAGAGATTCTGCTGCCATTGGAAGCCTTGAGGCGTATCAAGCTGCCTATAAAAAGTCCATGGATGATCCGGAAGGATATTGGGCAGAGCGGGCCACCGAGCTCGTTAGCTGGGATAAGAAATGGGATACAGTCTTAGAAGCTGATTTTGATAAACCGGAGTTTAGCTGGTTTAAGGGCGGCAAGATGAATGTCTCCTACAACTGCTTGGATCGTCACCTTAAGAATGGCCGTCGCAACAAGGCTGCCCTCATCTGGCAGGGTGAGCCCGAAGAAGATGTGAAGGTCTACACCTATCAGATGCTGCACACCGAAGTGTGTCGTTTTGCCAATGTCCTAAAGAGTAAGGGCGTTAAAAAAGGTGATCGCGTTTCCATCTACCTTCCCATGATCCCCGAGCTTTCCATTGCACTCCTTGCCTGTGCTCGAATTGGTGCCATGCACTCAGTTGTCTTTGCGGGATTTTCCTCCGTTGCCCTCCAGAGTCGTATTCAGGACTGTGAGGCCAAGGTTTTAGTTACTGCCGATGCTGTTATTCGTGCTGGAAAGACCATCCCCTTAAAGCCTAATGCAGATGAGGCCTTAAACGAATGTGACACCATCGAGAATTGCATTGTAGTCAGGCGTGGCGGTAATGAAGTCCCCATGACCGAAGGCCGTGATTCCTGGTGGCATGATGAGGTTACCGCAGAAGGTATCGCCTCAACCTGCGAGCCCGAATCCATGGACGCTGAGGATATCCTCTTTATTCTTTATACTTCAGGCTCCACCGGCAAGCCAAAAGGGGTTGTTCACACCACCGCAGGATATCTTATCTACGCCATGCATACCTGTCAGTATGTATTTGATATGAAGGATGATGATGTCTATTGGTGTACTGCTGATATTGGCTGGGTCACCGGACATTCCTATATTCTCTACGGGCCACTTGGGCTTGGTGCTACCTCCGTTATGTTTGAGGGCGTTCCAACCTATCCCGGTCCCGATCGTTTCTGGGAAATTGTTGAGAAGTTCCAAGTAAATACCTTCTACACAGCGCCCACCGTTATTCGGGCTCTGATGCGTGACGGCGAGGGGCCCACCAAGCGTTATGATCTTTCCAGTCTGCGAATTCTCGGATCAGTTGGTGAGCCCATCAATCCAGAAGCCTGGATGTGGTACTATGTAAATATCGGGAAGGAGAAGTTGCCCATCGTGGATACTTGGTGGCAGACTGAGACCGGTGGTATTATGATCTCTCCGCTTCCTTATGCCACAGCACTTAAACCAGGTTCTGCGACCCTGCCGCTGCCTGGAATTGACGCTGCTATTTATGATGAAGAAGGCAAAGAGGCTGGCCCCAATGAAGGTGGCCATCTTGTTATTCGTAAACCATGGCCGGGAATGCTGCGTGGTGTCTTTGGCGACCAGGCACGTTACAAGAAGGCCTATTTCAGCCGCTATGAGAACACCTACGATCCCGAAGATGGTGCCAGAAAAGACGAAGATGGCTACTTCTGGATCATGGGCCGTCTCGATGACGTGGTGAATGTCTCCGGTCACAGATTGGGAACAGCTGAGATCGAGTCTGCTCTGGTATCCCATCCCGAGATTGCTGAGGCAGCCGTTGTTGGTATGCCGCATGCCATCAAGGGACAGGCCGTGTACGCCTTTGTTACTCCCAATACCGGAGTTGAGCATACGCCCGAGCTGCTTGCAGAGTTAAGAGTGCATGTCCGTAAGGAAATCGGGCCCATAGCCACCCCCGATGCCATCCAGTATGCCCCCGGCCTTCCCAAGACCAGGTCTGGTAAGATCATGCGCCGTGTCTTGAGAAAGATTGCAGCCAATGATTTTGAGAACTTTGGCGATACCTCTACTTTAGCCGATCCCTCGGTTGTTGATGATCTGATTAACGGCAAGAAGGCACTTGATAAGAAATAGAGTGTCCCTATTCTGAGCTCTTGGGGGGAATGGTGCTGTTGCCGGGCCTCTTTGTGTTATATGCTGTTTGAGTGTGAAAGGCGGGGTTTCTAAGATGAAAACCCCGTTTTTCATGAAGATTCATTTTAAGATGGGGAATGAATGTCACGCAAGGATGATGTCCATGTCGTAGCTCCCGAAATGGCAGTTGCTTTTTTTAGGGATATCTTGCCCTTTAACGGGCTTGATGACTCCACCTTGAATGACC
>CAYWMZ010000037.1:0-10713 GCA_964459485.1 uncultured Desulfocapsa sp.
CGCGGATTCGCTTTTCCTCGTTAAATGCCGTAATAATTAAGGTTACTGACGCATCGTTTTCTTCTTTTCTTACCATGTTCCGCTTGAAAGACTTTAACACGGCTAAAGAAATAGGATAACCAAAATAGGCGTAGAAAACACCAAACAGAAAGAGCCAGAAAAAAATTGCTATCATGTACTCACCTTATATAAAAAAATATTGATTACCCACAAAGCTCTGCTGTAAGGGATACCATCGCTGAAACAGTGAAAAAACTGGAAAGTATTTGCACTATCCAACCATAATAGGAAGTATAGACTCCAGATATCGAGCGATGTTATCCCTGATTCTGGTCTGGATGAGTTTCATAGGGAATCAGAAAAAAATTGAACAGCCAATATCTCAAAAGGCTACATTACCCGACAACCAACTCCTCATACAATTGACAATATGCCCGGGCCATCGCCTCCCGGGAGAAATGCTCAACCACGCGCAGTCTTGCCGCCTCTGCAGCCGACCTGCGGGTATCAACCTGTAATAAAGCAATAATTTTATCGGCAAACCCATCTGAATCACGTCCGGGCACCAAAAAACCACTCACACCATCTTCAATAATTTCAGGAAAACCGCCGACTTTCGGCACCACAACAGGTAAGCCGTGGGACATAGCCTCAAGCACGCTCATGGGTATCCCTTCATGCACCGAGGTATTCAGATATATATCAAGCCTCATGTAAAAGGCATCCATATCTTCAACATGACCTGAAAAGGTAAATCGCTTCTGAATGCCAGACTCTCGCACCTTACCCTCAAGGAGTGTTCGTTCCGGCCCGTCACCGGCCAGCATAAAATCCACATTTTCATTACGGGATATCACATGCCGGGCTATATCTACAAATAGAGAAAAATCTTTTACAGGAAATAAGCGCCCGGCAGAACCAACAACTACGCGCTTTCGAGGACTATGAGGAGTATAGTCAGGTAGGCCGATGCCATTATGAATTACAGTTACGTCCTTAGCAGCAAAGCCATATGAGCCGACCAGAGCCTGCTGCATTTCTCTAGAAACTGCCACTGTCCGGTGAAAGCAGCAGGACAACAATCTGAAAAACAAACCCGACCGAAAACGACTGGCTGTACTTTGCGCAGTACCAGCCATTTCAGGCATTCCATGCTGGGTGGTGACAAGTTTTACCTTAGGGGTCCCAATCGTAACAAGCCAGGCCAATAGATTTTCTTTATAACGATGAGAGTGAATAACATCTGGAGAAAAATCAGCCACTAACTTCTTAACACCAAGAATAAGAGAAAGAAAAGGGGTCTCAGATTCGTCTATAACATGAACATTCAGTCCCAGCCTCTCCAATTCTTCGGCAAGTCTGCCCCGATTCAACAGGACAACACAAAACTCTATGCCTTCAATTTGAGCCAGTCCTCGACTTAACTGATACACCATCACCTCGGCACCAGCCCAGAGGTCACCGGAAGCAAGAATCATAATTCGCATTCTACAACCTCTTACCGGTCTGCAACCCCGGTATCTTCTTCCAAAAAATATTTTTCTTTCTCTTTTTCATGCAGTAAACTCGCAGCGACATGATACAATTATACAGATTTACCTACACACTACAGTGTTAGCTTTTCGACTTTTGGAGAATGACCATGTGCGGCGTCACAGGCATATTACAAATAAACAGCGACCTGAGCAACCAAAGGGATAACATCATCAACATGACCTCAACGCTTGCCCACCGGGGGCCGGACGGCTGGGGTATATACCTTGCGCCTCAAATAGCATTGGGGCACACCCGGCTCTCAATTATTGGCCTGAACAGTGGCGATCAACCAATGATGTCAGAACGCTATGTTCTATCCTACAACGGGGAAATATTTAATTACAGGGAATTGCGTAAAGAAATGGGAACCCGCCATGGCATTCAATTTCAAACAAGCTGCGACACGGAAGTTGTACTGAAGGCTTTTGAGCTCTACGGCCCTGATGCACTGCAAAAATTTAACGGCCAGTTTGCTTTATTACTCTGGGACAGAAAAGAAAAAAAACTTCTTACTGCACGGGATCGTTACGGTATCCGACCACTGTACATTTTATCTTTCAACAACAATTACTACTTTTCCTCAGAGCTCAAAGCCTTTGATACCATTCCGGGTTTTCGGCGTTCCTTTGACATAAACAACCTTTTTGATCATGCTCTGGTGTGGAATACACTGGACAACTCAACCGTGTACCAGAACATCCGCAGTTTACCGGCCGGAACCTATGAAATTTATCAAAAAAACCACTCACCCCGCTCTTCCCGATATTATGAGATAGGAGAATCAGCAGGAACCTCACCAGCCAATATAGAAGACGCTGCTGAAGAATTCTCTGCCCTGCTCAATGATTCCGTCAGGCTCAGACTGCGCAGTGATGTGCCGGTGGCAACCTACCTGAGTGGTGGTATTGATTCGGCAGTAACAACGTACCTCACCTCTCTGCACAATAAAGAAAAATTCAAGACCTTCTCTGTATCCTTTACAGATAAAAACTATGATGAGTCCTCATTCCAGCAGGAGATGGTCAGGCAACTCAACTCGGAACATTTTGACCTGCAGGTTGACTATAAAATGATAAACGACAACTTTCTGGACGCTGTTTATCATTTTGAAAGACCTGTTTTCCGCACCGCCCCCCTTCCCCTGTTTCTGCTCTCAAAAATGGTTAAATCTGAGGGAATCAAAGTAGTTCTAACCGGTGAAGGGGCTGACGAAATCCTGTTTGGTTATGACTCATTCAAGGAGCTGAAACTCCTGGACTTCTGGAGCAGACAGCCAAGTTCAAAATTACGTCCCCAACTAATAAAAAAACTGTACCCACACCTTCAGCATTACAAAGATCCCAAACAATTTGGACTGATGCGTATGTACTATGAAGGTTTTCTGAATAATCATAACAATGAACTGGCAGGTTTAAACGTTCGGGTACACAACAACAAAGCCCTGACAAACTATTTTAACAAAGACTTCAACATTGCATTCAACAGAGATGAACTCTGTGCAAAAGTATCCTCCACCTTACCCTCAAATTTCAAAAATTGGTCCCTGCTGCAGAAAAACCAGTTTCTTGAGCTTAAAACACTGCTGTCCGGCTACCTCCTTTCCGCTCAGGGGGACAGGATGTCCATGGCTCACAGCGTGGAGGGCCGCTACCCGTTTCTGGATCATCGTTTAATTGAAAAACTTTTTTATTATAAAGATACGTTCAAGCTCAAAGGATTAAAGCAAAAGTATATACTCACCAAGTCCTACAAAGACGTGATCCCCGCCTCAATAATAAATCGACCCAAACAACCGTATATGGCTCCGGATTTAAAATCCTTTTTCTCAAACGGCAAGTTAACGGAACAGGCTTCATATTTTTTATCTGGTAGCAAAATCGCAGATTATGGTATATTTGATAATAAAATACTTTCTCGCTTAATTAATAAGTTTGAGAAACAAATGCCTGAGGAAATCGGCTACCGGGACAATATGGTATTTACATTCATCCTTTCCTGCCAGATGGCTAACTACTGGGCACGTAATCCCAAAGCAACCCCATTGGATAACAAGCTGAAAAAAGTCGAGATTACAGACTTTAACGAATGAATAAAAAAGATATGACTGAAGAAATTAAAAACAAACTTCTGGAATTCATAACCCGAAGTTTCATGGTGGAAAGAGAAGAAATTGACTTGGACAAGTCGATGATTGATGAGGGTATCATTGACTCCTTTGGCCTCATTGAGATTGCCACCTTCCTGGAAAACGAATTCAAAATAAAAATTACCGAAGAAAAAATGATCCGGGCAAATTTCGGCTCTGTTCACAAGATCGTTAATTTTGTTGAAAGAGAACAAACCCAATGACCACAGAACCGACCCGCTGCACCAAATGCATTCTTTCTTCAGCTTTCCCTAAAATACAATTTGACGAAGATGGTGTCTGCAATTTTTGCCGTAATGAAATATACTTCACAACAGAAAATCAAACCATCGACAATGCTCGCGAACAGATAGACAACCTGCTGAGCGAGCATAAAGGCAAAGGACAATATGATGCTGTAATGTGCTATAGTGGCGGCAAAGACAGCACCTATACCCTGATGCTTGCCGTGCAGGAATACAAACTGAAAGTCCTTGCTCTCACCGTGGATAACGGTTTTATTTCTCCGGTTGCATTTGATAACATCAACAGGACAGTTGATGCCCTTGGCGTTGATCTGATTACGGTTCGCCCCTCATCGAAGTTTCTTGCCCCCCTCATCAAAGCCAGTGCCTTTCACAATATATATAACCCCAAGACTCTGACCCGTATTTCTTCGGTCTGTAACTCATGTATTTCCATCATCAATATTGCAGCCCTTAAACTTGCGCTGGAAAAAAGGATCCCCTTTATTTTAGCAGGGTTTACCCTGGGTCAGATACCGGCCAACAGTATTTTTTATAAAAACAACTACACTTTTTTCCAGGAAAGTCGTGAGCCGATTTTAAACAAATTCAGAGAACTCGTCGGCAAGGAGATTGATGATTATTTCTGCATTGATGAAGAGCTGCTGCAGCGTACGGAATTCTATCCGTATAACATAAACCTGCTTTGCCTGGATGACCCCAGTGAAGACAAAATACTTGAGGACATCAAAGAACTTGGCTGGATCAGCCCAAAAGATGTTGACGGCTGCTCATCCAATTGCAGGCTCAATGCCTTTAACAATTTTATCCACCAGAAAACAATGGGGTTTAATCCATATGAACTGGAGCTGAGTCATCTTATCAGAAGAGATAAACTTTCACGGGAAGAGGCATTAAAGAAAATAGCTGCTCAGGCTGATATCACGGCATTACAGCCTATTCTCAAGCAGCTTGCTATTACACAGAAAGAGATAAAGCAGCTTTAGCCCCTGTTAACATTCGCGAAGTAATAATGGTGGATGTAACGATTTAGCAAAGATAACTACGGAAACCGCTGAGCAAACAGGTAGGTCTGCATGGAGTGGTGCGAATGCTGACAGCAGAAGATGTAGAACGCAATTACAGTTATTAATGTCCTCTTGGAAAAAGACTGAAAGATGATTCAAGAACAATTCTGGCTCAACAACCAGATGCAGCCGGAAAGCCCCACCTATAATATTCCATCTGTTTTCAAAATCAGTGGTCAACTGGATATTTCCGCACTTGAACAAAGTCTCAACCAGATCATAAAACGCCACGAGTCTCTCCGTATGACCTTTGCAAGCAAACAAGGCATATTTGAGAGAGCAATAGCACCTCATACGTCTCTTAAGATAGAACGAACAGACCTCTCTCACCTCTCCAGAGAAAAAAGACTCAACAAACAACAGCAAGTAATATCTACGGAAATAACCAGGCCATTCAAGCTCAGCACAGGCTCGCTTATCCGCAGCCATGTCATTCAATCCGGTGAGCATGAATTCATTCTTATCATCGTGATGCACCACATCATTACCGATCTTGCCTCCAAAAAAATATTTGCAGCAGAGCTGAGTGCCTTTTATAATGCGCTCAGTACAGACAGCCCTCTGCCCGAATTAGCAACTCCAGTTCAGTACTCAACCTATGTTTCCTGGCAGGAACAGTGGAGCCGTTCGCAGGATGCAGCAGCAATGCTGCAATTCTGGAAGAATGATCTCCGTGAACAAAATCCGCTTCTAAACCTTCCCCTGGATTACCCGCGCCCCCCGGTAGTCACTAGTCTGGGCAAGGCCCAATGGTTTCAGCTCAGCAACAGCCGAACCACACAACTCCACGAATTCAGCCGACAGCAGTCGGTTGCCCCTTTTATCATCCTGCTGTCCTCATACATTGCGCTCCTTTCACGATACTGCCGTCAACAAGATATCACCATTGGAGTCCCCTTAAGCAATCGACGCCGCAAGAATGATAAAAAAACTTTTGGCTGTTTTGTCAATATTCTTCCCCTGGCTCTTCAATTACCCGATGAAATATCTTTTACCGGGCTTCTGACGCTGGTTCGGAAAAAACTTCTTATGGCTCATCGTCATCAGGAGACCTCTTTTGACGAAATCGTTGCAGCCCTGCAGCCTGCCAGAGATGCCAGCTATAACCCGGTTTTCCAGACAGGATTTACCCTGGAGCCCTCCATGGAGCTTGAATTCAACAATCTCCGGGTCACCTCGCTTCAAACACATAACCGGGGAGCTCAACTGGATTTATTTCTTACCTTTCGGGAAACAGGCAGCAAGGTACAGGGATATTTCGAATATAATCAAGATCTTTTCTCCCCTGAAACCATAGAGCGTTTAAGCAGGCATTACCAAAATTTTCTTTCTGTTCTCATACAGCAGCCGGATAAGCCGCTCAGCCAATCAGATTTTTTGTCTCCGGATGAAAACAACAAACTGCTGTCAGAATGGAATAATACTAAAAAGGATTACGGCTCCCCTCGCTGCCTTCATAATCTTTTTGAACAACAGGTGGAAAAGACGCCGGATGCCGTTGCGCTGATTACAGAGAAGAACCAGTATTCTTACCGGGAGCTGAACCGAAAAGCCAACCAGGTTGCCCATTTCCTGCAGGAACAGGACATTCTTCCTGATGATATTGTCGCAGTATTCATGGAGCGGTCAGCGGAAATGGTCATTGCTCTGTATGGTATCATTAAAGCCGGTGCAGCGTATGTTCCTCTGGAGCCGGAATTACCCGATCAACGCTTAAACTTTATTCTCTCAGAAACCAAAGCAAAGGTTGTACTTACCCAGGCTTCTCTGCTCGACAGAGTACCTGTAGAGGAAAAAACAATCCACTGCCTGGACACAGAATGGCACAAACTGGAAGGCCGCCCTTCCACAAATCCTGCCGGCAGGGTTGCACCCGACAACCTGGCTTATATTATCTACACATCCGGCTCAACCGGAACCCCAAAAGGGGTTATGATTGAGCATAAGGCAATCTATAACCGGCTCTTGTGGATGCAGGAGACCTTTCAGTTAACCCCTCATGACCGCGTCCTGCAAAAAACACCATTCAGCTTTGATGTCTCGGTCTGGGAATTTTTCTGGCCGCTTTTTACCGGTGCCAGCCTTGTTTCAGCCCCGGTTAACATCCACAAAGACCCGATAAAACTCATTGAATTTATCAAATCCCGGGATATTACCACTATCCACTTTGTCCCATCCATGCTTCGCCTGTTTCTTGATACCGGTAAAGCCGGGGAATGTACCAGTCTCCGGAAGGTTATGTGCAGCGGAGAGGCTCTGAGCCGGGAGCTGCAAACCTCATTTTTCAAACAGTGTACATGCGAACTTCATAACCTCTACGGCCCAACTGAAGCAGCCGTTGATGTAAGCTACTGGCAATGCAGGAAAGAAGACAATAACAAAAAAGTCCCCATAGGCTTTCCCATTGCCAATACCCGGTTATATATTCTCGACCCTTACCTCAAACCGGTGGCACAGGGTACAACAGGAGAACTTTATATTGGTGGCGTCCAGGTTGCCAGAGGCTATCTGCAGCGACCAGAATTAAATGCAGCAACATTTCTTCCCGACCTATTCAGTAAAGACAGCAATGCCAGGCTCTATAAAACCGGCGATCTGGCCCGTTATCTTCCTGACGGAGCCATTGACTACCTTGGCCGGGTTGATTTCCAGGTTAAGTTACATGGCAATCGTATTGAACTTGATGAAATTGAAGCTGTTCTTAACCAGCATCCCCGGATAAAAGAAACCGTTGTCACACTCCACACCTCTCCCCATGGCAAACAACATCTCGTTGCCTATCTGCTCAGCGATGAGAGCGACCAGGCCGAACTGCAGCTCCGGTCACACCTGGCAAACGCCCTGCCCGATTATATGATTCCCGGACAATTCATTCTTTTGCCGGAATTCCCCTTAACCGGCAGCGGCAAAGTAAACCGAAAAATGCTCCCGGATCCTGAACAACACAGAGCGGTCAACGAACGCATTGGCCAAACAGCTCCCGGCGGGCTGACTGTACAAATCATGGAAAGGTGGAAACAGGTTCTTGAGCGGGCTGAAATAAGTATCTACGACAACTTCTTTGACATCGGAGGCAACTCCCTCCTTGCAACCCGGCTCACCCTGGATCTGGAACATGATTTTCAGGTGGAGATACCACTGGTTAAAGTTTTTCAACACCCGACCATAGCTACCCAGTCTGTCTACCTTACAGGAATGCTGAGCTGTTCAGAACTCAAGGGGCAAAAGCAAAAAGCATCCATATCCAGCAGTACAAGTCACAAACACAATCTCACCAATGAAAAAATCGCTGTTATCGGGATGGCCGGGCGGTTCCCCGGTGCAGCCAACATCAGTGAATTCTGGCAGAACATTGCCAATGGCACAGAATCTCTCACCACCTATACAGACGAAGAACTACTGGCCGCAGGTGAAGATCCCGGGACAATCAGAGATCCCAACTATGTCAAAACAGGAACCATCCTGACAAACGCAAAAACGTTTGATGCAGCTTTTTTCGATTTAAGCCCCAAAGAGGCACTTTACACCAATCCTCAGCACCTGATTTTCCTGGAAACCTGCTGGGAAGCCCTGGAAAACAGCGGTTACAGAGCAGATAATTATCCCGGAGCCATTGGCGTTTTCGGCGGTACCAGCAACAATAGATACTCAGAGATTTTATCCCGGCAAACAGTAAACACTAACCAGCCAACTGATCGTTTCCAGATTATGCTGGGCAATGACCCCGACTTTCTAACCACAAGAGTTGCCTATAAACTTAATCTGAAAGGCCCGGCACTTACTATCCAGACAGCCTGTTCCACTTCTCTTGTTGCTATTCATCAAGCCGGCCAGAGTTTACTCACCAACCAGTGCGACATGGCTCTGAGCGGAGGTGTCTGTGTGCATCTGCACCAGGGACGCGGCTATTTTTACCAGGAAGGAATGATCTTTTCACCTGACGGACATTGCCGGGCTTTTGATGCAAATGCTCAGGGCACTGTTTTTGGGCAGGGTGCCGGAGTGGTAGTTCTTAAAAGACTCTCGGAAGCACAGACTGATCGAGACACCATCCTGGCTGTCATCAGCGGCTCAGCGGTCAATAATGACGGTGCAATGAAGGTGGGGATTACCGCCCCTGGTGTGGAAGGCCAAGCTGAAGTCATTGCAATGGCCCAAGCTGTAAGCAATGTCAAAGCACAGGATATCAGTTATATCGAGACCCATGGCACCGGAACCCCCCTGGGTGATCCGATAGAAGTTGAAGCATTAACCAGGGCTTTCAGAAGAACTACAGATAAGAACGCTTTCTGTGCCATTGGCTCGGTTAAAACCAATATAGGCCACCTGGATGCCGCTGCCGGGGTCACCGGTTTAATGAAAACCACACTGGCCTTATACAATAAACACATCCCCCCCAGCCTGAACTTTTCCAGCCCCAATCCAAACATTAATTTCACAGACAGCCCTTTTTACGTCAACACAACCCTGCAGACATGGCCCGCGCAGAAACAGCCACGCAGGGCAGCGGTCAGCTCATTTGGCATTGGCGGAACCAATGCCCATGTAATCATGGAAGAGGCTCCGAAACCGCCCCCTGCTACGACGGATTCCTCCTGGCAACTGCTGCCCCTCTCTGCCCGTAGTGATTCTGCACTTACAGCCATGGCCGTCAGGCTGGCAGAACATCTGATAAACACCCCGGAACAGGGCCTGCCCGACATTGCCCATACCCTGCAGGCTGGCAGGAAACCGTTTGCATACCGCTGTTTCGCCGTTTCTGCCTCAAAGCATGATGCCGGTAAAATTTTTATCAATATGCCAGGCGACCGGCAGCATACCGGGCAAAGTCAAGAACCGCCGCCAGACATTGTTTTCATGTTCTCAGGGCAAGGTGCACAATATGTAAACATGACCCGGAATCTCTACGAAAACGAACCGTTTTATGCCGGTCAGCTCGACTATTGCGCCGATTTACTGCAAGCCGAACTTGGCCTGGATATACGAACAATTATTTTCCCGAAAAAAGAACAGCAGAGCGAGGCGGAAAAACAGCTTAAACAGACCAACATCACTCAGCCGGCTCTCTTTATCATAGAATATTGCCTGGCCAAGCTCTGGATCCACTGGGGAATTAAACCATCGGCTCTGGCTGGACACAGTATCGGGGAGTATGTTGCAGCCTGCCTGGCAGAAGTGTTCTCACTTGAAGACGCATTACGACTTGTTGCTGCCCGGGGCAGGTTAATGCACTCGCTGCCCTCCGGTGCCATGCTGGCCATCGCCCTGTCAACTGAAGAAGTTACAGCATATTTGACTCCTGATCTTTCGCTGGCGGTTATTAACGGCGCAAAACGATGTGTGGTTTCCGGAACGCAGAAGCACCTGGACATCCTGAAAACACAACTTGATGAAAATACCGTTAACTGCCAATTCATCCAGACCTCCCATGCTTTCCACTCTCACTTGATGGAGCCGATCCTGGATGAATTTCGTACTATAGCAGGAAACGTCCAACGCAATCAGCCGCAAATCCCCTTTGTATCCAATGTTTCAGGAACATGGATAACAGACGAGGAAACCTCCTCCCCTGATTACTGGGCCAGCCATCTTCGTCAGCCTGTGCAATTTTTCAGCTGTCTCCAAACCTTACTCACGACTCCCCACCGAATATTACTTGAAGTCGGCCCCGGCCAGACACTTGCATTCCTCAGCAAACAGCACCCGAAAAAGCACAAAG
>CAYWMZ010000038.1:0-10568 GCA_964459485.1 uncultured Desulfocapsa sp.
CTGCACGTAGACCGGCATAGGCTGCTGCCTGCATGGCAGTTGCTCCTGGAATGGTCTGGCAGAGAGCAATGCCTTTTTTAAAAGAATCCTCTGTAACCCATTCCTTGTCCTGGACAACCAGCCTGCGAATGTAGGCGACCATGGCCGGCCCGCCGAAAGCCGTCAATCCCAGACGGAAAAATGCTGCAAAAATCTTGACGGCGGGCGTCGGTGTTCTGTTTTCCATCTTACTGTTTCCCTAATATCTAACCTGCTTCCCGGTCGGCGAGTCCGGCAAAAGTCAGCAAGCCGATGATTTTTTATACAGCCATGCCAGGCCATCCATTTTTCCGTAAATGCCCCTGGGCGCAGATTCCCTAAATAGGAGTGTCCACGATAGCTGTTGTATAATAGCTGTAACTTTAAACTCTTTGGGGTAATGCGTCTTCTGTCTTTTCATCTGAACACTAAAATAGTATGCGGAATATAATCCACACACTATTAGTTGCCACCTTTCTTAGGCCACTCCATCCCCAGGCATGGTCATTCCAACTATGATGATATCACCCCGGTTCGATCTTGGATATAGTGACAGTATGGCCAAGCGAAAAAGGGGGCACCCGGCACCAAATAACAATCAAGAATTTTCATATAGATCCTATACCCCTGCTACTTTAGTAGATCCTGCGAAAGGCCGATGCCTTGATAACTGCAACGACCTCTGAACCTTTCTTAATGCCGAGTTCTCGAACGGATTGCGGTACAATCTGTGAGATCAGGCGACCGTCGTTACAAGCAAGTTCAATACCCATCCTGTTGCCGTCTCCGAAGACATCCACAACCGTGCAGGGAAGCATATTTCTGGCGCTGCTCGCCTCCGGGTGTTTTTTGAACAGGGTGATATCTCTGGCACCCAGCTCAAAGACATTCTCATCTCCTTCGCCCCGTTCAATGGCGATCAGTTCTGTACCGCCCCATTGATATGCCCAGAGATCGTCCCGTGCCGCAGGTTTGGAAAGGTACAGCAGATTTGCATAGCCGCGGCTGCCCGTCACCAGGTTCTCTCGTGCCAGCTCTTCGGTGGGCAGGTGCTTTTGCACAGTGCCGTCACCAAAGACCAGAACTTCTTCCGTCATCAGTCGTATCTCCTGCAAGGAGTGACTGATAAAGAGCAGGGGGATATCGAATTGATCCAGAACCTTTCTGAGGTAGGGGATAATCTGATATTTCAGCTCCCGGTCAAGCCCGGTCAGGGGCTCATCCATCAGTAACAGGCGGGGACAGGAGAGAACCGTACGGCCAAGAGCCACCCGTTGTCTTTCTCCGCCGGAAAGACTGGTGACATCACGATTCAGCAGCGGGGCAAGGTGCAGGACATCAATAATCGTATCCTGATCAATGGCACGCTCTTCGGGAGGTGTTCGCCGCCAGCCATAGAGCAGGTTGCGCTCTACACTGAGGTGCGGAAAGAGGTGGGCATGTTGAAACACCACCCCGATACGGCGCTCCTGCGGTGGCAGGTGGATGTTTTTGCTGCTGTCGTACAGGGTAGTGCCATTGAGGATGATCCTACCGTTGTCCGGTTTAAGTAATCCCGCCAGAATATGCATAAGGGTTGATTTGCCACTACCCGAGGGGCCAAAGATTCCACATCGTTTCCGGGACAGTTCGCAGGTTGCCTGGAGGGTGAAGTCTCCGATCTGTTTGTTGATGTCTATTTCAAGCTGCATCTGTTCTCCCCCTTCTCTTCAGGGAACGGGCAGATCCTTCACTCACCAGAAGCACCAGAAAGGACAGGGCAATGGACACCAGACAGAGGGATAGGGCCATACTGTCACCACCCGGGGTATTGGTATATTCATAGATGGCAAGGGGGATGGTTTGGGTCACACCGGGAATATTACCAGCCACAAGGATGGTCGCTCCAAATTCTCCAAGACTGCGGGCAAACATCAGAGTCATACCAGCCACGATGGCCCGACTGGAGAGGGGCAGGATAATTGTAAGGAGGATATCCCACCAGTGGGCACCGAGGGTTCGTGCGGCCTGGAGGTACTGTTCGTCAATTCCCTCCATACCGATGCGAATGGAGCGTACCAGCAGTGGGAAACCCACCACAGCCGAGGCGATAACTGCCCCTTTTAGAGTAAATATGATGCGTATATCCAGAAAGCGGAACAGCGTCCCCAGTACACCGGACTGACCAAAAAGGATAAGCAGCAGATATCCGATAACCACTGGCGGCAGAACCAGGGGCAGGTTGACTACTCCCTCAAGAATTGCCCTGCCGCGAATTTTGCTGAAGACCAGCAAGTATGCCGTTCCGTACTGTTCGTCAATTCCCTCCATACCGATGCGAATGGAGCGTACCAGCAGTGGGAAACCCACCACAGCCGAGGCGATAACTGCCCCTTTTAGAGTAAATATGATGCGTATATCCAGAAAGCGAAACAGTGATCCCAGTGGCCCCGATTGACCAAAGCGGATAAGCAGCAGATATCCGATTACCACCGGCGGTACAACCAGGGGCAAGTTGACCACACCCTCAAGAATGGCTCTGCCACGAATTTTGCTGAAGACCAGTAAGTAGGCTGTTCCAAATCCAAAGGGCAGGGAGATGGCGGTGGCAGCGGTGGCCACTTTGAGGGATAGCCCAATGGCCTGGATGTCCTGAGATGAAAGCGATAGCATCATGGTTGGACACCTGTGCTTGTAAATCCATACCGGACGAGGATTCTGGTGGCCGCTGCAGTCTTTAAAAAATCATAAAAAGCACGGGCATCTCTGTTCTTATTGCCAGCGGCTGTCAGGGCCATGACGTAGGCAATGGGGGAATGCGAATCTTCTGCAAGGGTGAAAAGTATCGTACTGTGTCTTGCCAGCAGGGCATCTGTGCCATAGATAAAAGCCCCATCGACTTCACCTCGATCAGCGTAGAGCAAGGCCTGCCGCACATCTTTAGCCATGACCAGTGCATGCCTTTGGGTCAGTATGTTGTATATCCGGGCAGCCTTCATGGACTGGGCTGCATATTGGCCAGCCGGCACACTTTTAGGGCTGCCAATGGCTATACGTTCAAGACGGGTAATGTCTTTGAGGCAACTTACATCACTCCCTTTTCGGCCCACAAAGACCAGACTGTTATGGGCCAGGATATATTCTGTTTCAGGGACGATCTGTTTCTTTTGGATAAGGTATGTAATCCATTTTTTGTTGGCCGAGATATAGAGATCGGCTGGTGCTCCCCGTACAATCTGTTTGGCAAGGGCCCCGGAAGATGCAAAATTGGGCAGGATGCGTATCTCCGGATGCTCTTTGCTGAAAACGGTAGTGAGCTCCCGCACTGTATCTGTCATGCTTGCCGTAATGGAGAGGCGAAGATCTCCGGCACCTGCGAACAGCGGAGCCGTGAAGAGAAAGAGGAGCGTCAGTATTATTGGTAGAGCAGGAAGGACTCTGTTCAGGTATCGTTCAATGGGAGGCTGGTGGATTATCATAGTGAGGGAATAGCAAGATACGGGCCTCTTTGTACGGTACCATATTGAGAGGGTGATATTGTGCTAAAACAGTGATATAGGCTGCCCTCGGCGAGGGGGTAGTGTTGCGTGATTCGCCCCCTTATTGTCCACTTTTCGACAAAAAGGTACAGGGGTGAAGATAAGGTTGGTTTTCTGGTTTCGATATATTTGAGAGAATATATCGATGCGCACAAAAAAGCACTTACGGGAGATTTCCTAAAGAATTTCATATGTTTTCTGGGAATATCCCGGTTTCCTGTTCCAGAAAGAGTCGAAAACGTTTCTGTAGTTCCCAGAAAGCGGCGACCGCCTCTTCGCCTGCCTTGGTCAAGCGAGTGCCACCGCCGCCTTTTCCTCCCTTGCTGGTGATAACCAGGGGATCTTTCGCCTGTCGGTTCACGGCGTCGATCAGATCCCAGGCATGTTTATAGGACATTTCCATGGAGCGGGCCGCCTTAGTGATGGAGCCGTGTTCACGAATGCGTTCCAGCAGCACGACCCGGCCTGTACCAAGAAAGGTGGCCCCATCTCTGTGCAGCCAGATTCGCCCCTGGCAGAAGGTTCCCTGGCCGGAATGTTTCTGCTGTCTGGTGTGTGAATGATGCTGTGATTTCATGTTTCGATATATATAGCAAAATACAACGAATGGCAAGCTGTTTCTGAAGGACCTGTGCCGATATGATTAGGATGCCGGGGGGGGAGATTTAAAAAGGATCTTTACACACCGGGCTGTGGAGAATATCATACGGCAGGTGAGGCCTTGTCCACCATTGAGCCCCTGCCCCTAAAGGAACCCTCCTGCCATGAAACTTCTCCTTATTCAACTCCTCTTCTTTGTACGCAATAAAAAAGCCAAACAGAATGTAACCCTTCTGATGCGCTTTCTACTCTTTCTTGCTGTAATTATAACAATTTATAGTGTCTTGTTTCACCTGATCATGGTGTATGAGGGCCGGGATTTTAGCTGGATTACGGGCTTTTACTGGACCCTTACGGTCATGTCCACCCTCGGCTTTGGGGATATCACCTTTGCCACGGATCTTGGCCTGGTGTTCACCCTGCTGGTACTGATGTCCGGGATTGTTCTGCTCCTGATTATGCTGCCCTTCACCTTTATTCAGTTTTTTTATGCCCCGTGGCTTGAGGCCCAGGAGCATTCCCGTACCCCGCGTTTTCTGCCAAAGACAGTGCGTGGCCATGTGATTCTGACCAACTTTGATCCACTCACCAGGAGCCTTGTGGTAAAACTGAACAAGTATAACTATGACTATGCCTTTATTACCGGAGATCAGCGTCAGGCCCTGGATATCTACGATGCCGGGTACAAGGTTGTGGTGGGTGATGTTGACAGGCCCGAGACCTATCGCAAGGTACAGGTTCAGCAGGCGGCCCTGGTTGTGACCACGGCCGATGACCTGATGAACACTAATGTCTCATTTACGGTGCGGGAGGTGTGTGACACGGTGCCCATCGTCAGCAGTGCCGATAAGGAAAACTCCCTCGACATCCTCAACTTTCCCGGTAACACCCATGTCTTCCAATTTTTGAAACGCCTGGGTATTAATCTGGCGGCACGGACCATCGGGGTGGCAGAGGCCAATGTCATTGGTCGCTTTGAGGAACTGCTCATTGCCGAGTTTCCCGTCTATGACTCCATCCTTGCGGGGCAGACCCTGGCCGGTGCTGACTATCTTCAGGAACTCGGGGTCTCCATCATCGGATTCCTGAAGAGGGGACAGGTTTCCGTACCCGATCCCCACGAAAAACTCTCCCAGACAACCATTCTGATTCTTGCCGGTACAGAAGATAAGATTGGGCAGGTGGGCAGAAGACTTGCCGCCAGTTGTACCTTCCCTCCGTTAGATACGGCAGTGATTATCCTAGGCGGGGGAAGGGTGGGCCGGGCTGCGGCCAACTTCCTCGACCAGAATGGTGTCTCTTACCGGATAGTGGAAAAACTGGAGAATGTGGGTATTGACGATGGGCAGTACATCCATGGAGATGCGGCAGATATCGCTGTGTTGAAGAGGGCGGGAATTGAACAGGCACGCTCGGTCATAGTAACTACCCATGACGATGCCATGAATATCTATCTCTCCTTCTACTGCCGCCAGCTTCGGCCAGATATTCAGGTCATTGCCAGGGCTTCTAAAGAAATCACCCGTTCGAAACTGCATCGGGCCGGGGCCGACCAGGTGGGATCTGCCGCTGTGCGGGGGGCCAGTCTTATTATGGAGCTCCTCCATCCCAATGAGGACTCGCTGTTCTCAACGGATCTGAATTTTTTTCAGGTCCCGGTTCCCCAATCCCTGGCGGGGATGTCCCTCATTGATACCAGGCTGCGGCAAAAGACCGGATGTAGTGTTATGGCCATACGGGATAGTGATCGTCTCTTGAGTAATCCGGATCCGAATATGCCCCTTCCCCAGACAGGAGAAATGATCATCGCAGGATCCCTCAAGGCAGAAGAGCTGTTTCGGAAAGAGTATCTGGACTAAAAAAGGTGGAGTTTCCCCTTAGAGAAGGTGCTCGCTGAGAACCGCATTGAGTTCTTCCACCAGGAAGGGCTTGGGGATAACTCCACAAAAGCCGTACTCTTTAAAGTTGGCCATGACAGGATCGTTAGCATAACCGCTGGAAACCAGGGCCTTGACTGTGGGATCCAGGGCCAGAAGTTGTTGCAGGGTCTCCACCCCGCCCATGCCGCCCGGAATGGTGAGATCCATGATGAGCAGATCAAAAGGGGTATCGCTTTTCATGGCCTCGCTGTAGAGTTTGACGGCCTCTTCGCCGTTGATGGCTACCGTGCCCTGACAGCCCAGGTAGTCAAGTATTTCAAGGGACATGGTTCTGACAAGTTCTTCGTCATCCATAATTAATACCCTGCCACGCATGGTCGCAGGCGTGATCTTGTCGGGAGTCGGGGGCGTTTTAGCCAATCCCAAACTGGACAGTGCCGGCAGGTAGATGCTGAAGATTGTCCCCTTTCCCGGCTCGGAGTTCACTTGGAACAGTCCTTCATGGTTCTTGATTATGGAATAGGATATGGCAAGACCCAGGCCGCTGCCAGACTGTTTGCTGGTGAAATAAGGGTCAAATATTTTGCCAAGCTGCTTTTCGGGGATACCGCAGCCATGATCTTCAAACTGGAGCTCCACATAGTTCCCCGGCGGCAGGGGAATGTCGCCGTCAGGATTGATCAGCCTGTTTTTACCCCGTATGGTGATGGTACCTTTTCCTTCCATGGCCTGGCTGGCGTTGATAACCAGATTCTGGGTAACCTGGCTGAGCTGACCTTCGTCAACCTCTGCACTCCAGAGGTCTGCTGCAAAATCAAATTTGCAATCTACCCCAGACCCCCTCAGGATAAAGCGGCTGGAATCTGCAATGAGATCGCTTATGGTGCTGGCTCTTTTTATGGGAGCGCCCCCCCTGGAGAAGGTGAGGAGTTGCTGGGTCAGGCCCTTGGCACGCTGGATGGCAGTCTCTGTATTTCTAAGGTAACTGCTGATCTTTTCCGGGACATGGAGATGCATGGTGGCCAGTGATATATTGCCAAGGATTGCGGTGAGGAGATTGTTGAAATCATGGGCGATTCCCCCGGCCAGTACTCCGAGGGACTCTATCTTCTGGGCCTTGTGCAGTTCTTCTTCCATTTTTCTTTTTTGGGTCACATCCCGGAAGATACACTGGGTTCGCATCGGTTTGCCATTGCTGAACTTACAGATGGCATTGCCCTCGATTTTGATGTTTCGACCATCTTTGCTGACAAATGTGGTATCGATATGTTTGATCCTTGGTGTTGTGATCACTTCTTGAAAAATTGTCTGGCAGTGGTCCTCGTAGTCGGGTGATATAAGCTGAAAGATGGAGAGATTGGCGACCTCGGCCTCGCTGTAGCCGAAGGTTTTACGCCAGGCACGGTTGACATAGAGGATCTGGCCGTCGGGGGCCACAAGTTGGATGATGTCTGTGGCATTTTCAAAGAGATCCCGGTAGCGTTCTTCACTTTCCTGGAGGGCCTGGGCACTGACTTGCTGTTCACTGAGATCTCGGAAAATTCCGGTCATGGCAGTGGCTTTACCATCCACAAATCGGGTGCTACAGCGTCCTTCTACCGAGATTTTCCGGCCATCTTTTGCGATAAAAACCGTGAGGTTGCGGGGGACCTTGTGACCGGCCAGAAGATCCTTAAATACTGTCCTGCAGTGGCCCTTGTAGCTGGGGTCGACAATATCCATGAGCCGCAGGGTTTTCAGGTCTTCATCACTGTAACCAAGGGTGTCCTGCCAGGTCCGATTGACAAAGAGAAAGTGGCCCTCGGGGGTGACGGAGTGGATGAGGTCAGAGGTGTTGTTTTTCAGAGCATCAAAGGACTCAGCCTTGTCTTTTAGAGAGTTTAGAGAGTTTAGAGAATGTTCCTGGCGGGAAACGGTTGCTTCCAGTTCCCTGACTCTCTTTTCTAACGCCTTCTGTGCCTGTGGTGTACTCATTTTGCCACTCACCTCCTCGGTGTAGGGAACTTCGTATCAATAAAAGTTAATCAGATTCAGGTCGGGAACACAAGGAGGCCGTTTGTTTTTGGAGGAAAAAGCCACCGAGGGGCGTCTTTTGGGGGAAGAGTCCTATTACTTTCTTGGTTCGGGTATAATGGATGTTTATCAAGAAAGATGTGACTTTTTTTGTATTGGCAACCGTATTTTCCATGGAGGAGAACCTGAAAATCATATTACTATGTGGATTTTGGCGCAATTTTGGAGTGGGGTGCTTCCTGCTTTATTCTTAAAAGAGGAGTAAAAGAAAAATCTCCCATTGACGACAAAAGTGATACAATGTAGCATACATTAAGCTCTGTAAAAGAGCAAAGTACAACTAGATATAACTCCGAGTCAAAAGATCTACGTTTGCAATAAATAGGATCTGCGACCGATAGGGTAGTGCTGGAAACGGTTCTGCCTCCCCATTTGGAAAGGAGCCCCCATGCATGTCTTAGTCTCTATACCTTCCTGTGACCCGTTGCCTGTGGCGGCGGAAATCTATGCCTGTGGTTTTCTCCTGGGAGTTTCCTGTCCTGCTCACTGCTGTTATGACAGATATCAGTTTTCTTAAAACAAGTAAAGAAAACAGGTGACAAATTCGCTGTGTATGTCCTGTTTTTCAATTATTAATCCCTCTGGAGATAGAGCCCATGAAACAGGCAAGTGTGGAAGCAATCTGTGTCAGTGCCAAAAAAGGAATGATAAAACGTGAAGTTGAAAGCGTGATTTTTAAAGAAGGATGGGGCATTCAGGATGATGCTCATGCCGGGGACTGGCACCGTCAGGTCTCCTTGCTGGCAGGAGAATCCATCGATACAGTAAAGGAAAAACTCCCGAGCCTTAAAAATGGAGCCTTTGCCGAAAATATCGTTACCCGGAATATAGATCTTTCACAGGTGAAAATCGGTGACCAACTGCTGCTGGGTGGCGAAGTCCTGCTTGAAATCACCCAGATAGGTAAGAAATGTCATAACGATGGCTGCGTTATCAAAAAGGCCACCGGGAATTGTATTATGCCAAAAGAGGGTCTGTTTGCCAAAGTCCTCCAGGGGGGGAGCCTTGCCAAGGGCGCAGATGTGAGTCAGACTGCACTAAACTAAGCAGAGCCACAGTCAGTGGAGGGGCCTCCTCTCTCCTCTGCTGGCTGTCCTGTCCGTATCACTTGCCCTTGGCCATCTTTGCCAGAAACAGAGTTCCGGTCACCCCCCATATCGCTGCAAATAAAAACGTCCACAGGGGCGTTGCCAGGCCAAATCCTAGCCCAAAATACCCGGTATTCATCTGAAAGGGGAAGACAATCAGAACACTGGAAAGCCAGGGCAGGACACTGAGTAGAATTCCTTTTTTCACAGGGGAACTGTTGTAGAGAGGAATCCAGAAGATGAGTCCCCACAAGGCACTGGCAAAGATCCGTCTCAACACCCATGCAGCAGTAAAATCCGGTGCCATGGAGAATCCCAGTGCTGGGGTTATCCCCATTGCGCCCAGTGACCAGACCACAAGGGAGTTGCAGAGCCCCCCGAGCCCTCCTGCTGTGAAGTAAAGAAGTAGCTTTTGTATCATAGTGTTATTTGATTACCCTCGAAACTCAAGCCTTGCTAAACCGGAAACAGCTCCTTCCCAAGTGGCTAAACTGTGGATTGGTGTGGGTGGAGCGTTAGCGGTGCATATGCCCCTCGGGAGACAGCATGTTCGGCAATTGGAGGATGAATTCTTTGATTTTATCACGGACTCGCCGATACTGTTCCAGAGCTTCTTCCTCTGTTTGCGCTTCTGCCGCCAGGCGAGGCGGGTCATCAAAACTCCTATGGATCGTCCTGGCCCTGCCGGGAAATAGAGGACACGATTCGTGGGCATTGTCACAGACGGTGATAACGTAATCAAAATTCTGTATTGGCAGTTCTCCTATCAGCTTTGAGTAGTGTCCTGAGATATCCACACCCGCCTCCGCCATGACCTGCACCGCCATGGCATTCATACCATGTTTTTCAATTCCTGCTGAGTAGACTTCCAGTTCTCCATCTTTGAGATGACGTGCCCAGCCTTCTGCCATCTGGCTTCTGCAGGAGTTTCCGGTGCAGAGAAAGAGTATTTTTGTTTTCATGCCTGTGTTTGTATTCACTTCAGTGAAAATCTGCAAGAATTTTACGTTTTCATTGGTGTATTGTTGGAAACATTTGTAAGGCGTGTCGTGATTGCTGAAAAACGCAAAAAACTATCTGTTGTTTGACAGTATCAGCGGTGTGCCCTATGATAAAGTGTATGCAACATTAACAGGGAAGGGGCGTGTAAATGGATGGAACGGATATAGCAATTATCAACGAACTGAAGGATGGTCGTGTATCATTCAAGGCAGTAGCCGATCGTCTGGCCTGTGCCGAAGGGACGGTGCGCAGTCGTGTGAAAAGGCTCAGGGAAGAAGGGGTACTTGACATTACCGGTCTCGTTGATCCCGAGGCCCTGCCCGAGCATTCCGTGCATATTCATTCCATGGTGCGGCGAAATGACGAGTAATAGCCAGTCTATTGCGAGG
>CAYWMZ010000039.1:0-10565 GCA_964459485.1 uncultured Desulfocapsa sp.
ATTGTCAGACAGGCCGGAACTCAAGGAACACCATTTTCCAATCATTGGTATTAAAAAAGAATTATTCCGGATACACACTTGTTTCCTTACTGAGAATTTGTATGCACCATTGAGACGTTTATCTGTTGATACCTTGGCAGATTTGCAGTTTTTAAACGAAATTTACAGGGAGCTCACCCAGCGTGGAGAATCGTTTGTTCTCCCGAATGTATTGGAGTTGCTCAATGAATTACCTGAGTTACTCATAATCAATAAACATGTCTATCAGCGTCAACTAAAAGAAGATATCAAAAATGTCCTCATTATAGTCGATGCCGGTTCATCTTTTGGCTATGGCCACCTGAAAAGGAGTATGGAACTTGGATTGCAGATCGTTGAACGACTCAGCTGGCCAGTCCTCTTTATGGTGGATGATGAATATGCTGCTGAACAACTTGAGAGCTGCGGTTTTAAAACAATTTATGGTGCATTACAACGCCTCAGTCAAAAAGGTGGCGAAACAGATTTTAATGATACTGTATTACAACAGGTTGACTTGGCTATTATTGATATTACCGCCAGGGCAATACAGCCTTCTTACAGGAGTGGGATACTTGCAAGGATTCCCGTTGTCATTGTCGATAAAATGGAGGCGTGGTGTCAAGATGCTGAGCTTGTTGTTATACCCGGTGTGACAGCACATCCCGAACATGTCTGTAGGTGGAACAACTGCGGTACAAGGCCACAGCTAATCGCTGGAAAAGAATATGTGATACTTCGTCGTGATCTGCGCCCCTATTCAGAATCTAATCCACAAAACCAGTATGATGTTCTACTCTACCTCCATGATTCAAAACTGAGGGAGAGGATTTTAGATACCTGTTTAGGCCATGGATTACGGGTGAATGCAGTAGATGGAACGTGTGAAAACTTTCCACTCCTTCTCGCTAGAAGCAACTACTATATAGGTGGTTTTGGATATAGTTTTTATGAGGCTCTTTCGTGTAACACCTTCCCGATTGTTGCTGATGCGGATGGGGATTATGGCGACGACGTAAAATTGTTCTATAAGACACTTTTAAACATTCCCTCAGGCGTTGTGCCAGATTTGCATTTCATTAAAAAAATCCGAAAAAACATTCCTGAAAGGGCCTTGGTAGACAGGGACTGCATTGGGGATGGTACCCCCGAAATTGTTAAGGAGATTGCAGGTTGTCTAAGGAATTTTTTACGGAAGGAACTAAACTAGAATGACTGGTGTGATATTTATAGCCGAGGTATCCAGTAATCATGCCCAAAATCTGGATCGCTGTTTTTCATTTATAGAAAAAGCAGCAGAATGTGGCTGCGATGCCATAAAATTTCAGTTGTTTCGAGTGGATCAGTTGTTTAGCGCAGCAGTCCTCGCCGCAAGTGTTGAGCATCAAAATCGTGTTCAGTGGGAGTTGCCCCTGGCATTTCTACCAAAAATTGCCAGGAAATGTCATGCTGAAGGCCTGCAATTTGGCTGTACCCCTTTCTACCTCAAGGCGGTTGAAGAGTTGGCTCCTTATGTGGATTTCTATAAAATTGCATCCTATGAGCTTTTATGGGACACTCTTTTGGAATGTTGCGCAGCTACGGGAAAACCAGTTATCCTTTCCACGGGCATGGCCGATAGAGAAGAGATTGATCATGCGCTACAGGTTTTAGGGGCAAATGGTTGTAATGATCTAACCTTGTTGCATTGTGTTTCCGGCTATCCAACGCCCGTGGGGGAATGCAACCTTGGGGCAATAAAGGCACTCAGGCAGACGTATGACTGTGTTGTTGGTTGGTCGGATCATTCTCGTTCACCTGCCGTCCTCCATCGTGCTGTTCATTGTTGGAAGGCCGCATTGATAGAATTTCATTTGGATCTGGATGGACTTGGGGCTGAATATAGACATGGTCACTGTTGGCTTCCAGATGAAATTGCTCAGGTAATTTCCTCAATTAAGGAGGGTTTTACCGCAGATGGCGACGGGGCTTTTGCCATACAGAAGTGTGAGGCCGCTGACCGTGATTGGCGTGCAGATCCCAGTGACGGCCTGCGCCCTTTGTGCAAGGTGCGGAACCAGCCATCCCTGACGAATGAGGGTAACGGATAGTTATGGTTAATGAAAAAATTAAAAATATAACGGAACTTGTAGATATTATAGAGGTGTTTAGAGGGCAAGAGATGAGGGTCGTTTTGTGTCATGGTATTTTTGACCTTCTCCACATTGGTCATATCAGACATTTCGAGCAGGCACGTTCCATGGGTGACATATTGATCGTTACCATAACGCCCAATCAATTTCTTGAAGAGGGGATGGAGCGTGCCGCTTTCTCAGAACAGATTCGAGCGGAGGCCGTGGCCTCATTGGAAACGGTTGATTTTGTAGCAGTCAATGAGTGGCCAACGGCCCGAGAAACATTAGATCTTCTGCGTCCCGATATCTATGTGAAGGGGGCAGATACCCAAAAGTTGTCAGAGCAGAAGCGAGAGGACCTGGAGTCAGAGAAGCAGATTGTTCAGAGCTTTGGCGGAGAGTTTGCCTATACTGACGATACCGTATTCAATTCGAGCCGTGTTATTAATAATTTTTTACAGAGTTGTCCCAAACATATCCAGCAGTATCTCACCGTTCTCAAAGGCCGGTACGATGATGGCTATATTGCCTCGTTGCTTAATAAATTAGGTTCATTAAGTGTCCTGGTTATCGGGGACGCCATCATTGATGATTATCACTACTGCCGCACTCTGGGGATATCATCTAAAGATCCAGCCATTGCCCTTCACTATCAATCCAATGATCTCTTTGCCGGTGGCGTACTTGCAGTTGCAAATCATCTCGCAAATTTTGCCAAAGATGTACGTCTTCTATCAGTACTTGGCGAATATAAAAGTTATGAAACCTTTATTCGTAATAAATTACAAAAAAAAGTATCTCCAGAATTTATTATTCAGGACGATGCCCCAACCATAGTCAAGACACGTTTTATAGAAGGCTACTCTTTTAATAAGATGTTTGAAGTGTATGTGATGGATGATTCTGGCCTGTCGCAAGCAAAAGAACAGCAGCTCCTTGAGATACTAAAAACAGAGATAGGCCAATATGATTTAATTCTAGCCGCTGATTTTGGGCATGGTGCCATCGGTGACAAGACCCGTTCATTTCTGCTTGAAAATGCACCCTTTCTAGCGGTGAATACTCAGGCTAATGCTGGCAATCGCGGCTTTCATACAGCCTCACGTTATCCGAATACTGATTATATCTGTATCGCAGAACATGAGTTGCGTCTAGAGGCGAGGCAGCGCAACGGAGAACTCAGGCCTCTGATGATTGATATAGCGAAACGGTTAGGGTGCAAAACGTTGACAGTCACCAGGGGCAAGAGGGGCAGTGCTGTGTTTGATGCGAAAGATGGTTTTGTCGAGGTGCCAGCACTTGCGACTAATGTTGTGGATCGGGTTGGAGCTGGGGATGCTCTCTTTGCTGTGACAAGTTTGATGGCATGTTGCGGTGCGCCTGCTGAACTGATCGGATTTGTAGGGAATGTTGTCGGAGGTCTTGCCGTTGAGATTATGGGCAATAAAAAATCTATTGATTTAAGTAGTGTACAGAAAACGATACGGGAAATACTTCTGACCCCAAATTTTTCTGAAATATAATCTAAAAACAATCGGGTATAAACTTAGTGATTCATTCAGCATCTCCATTTACCTGGCAGAGAAATATAGAGTCGCTACAGCGTGACTTGGGGGCCTTGTTGGTGCAGACCGAGGCTGCAATATCTGTAAAAGTTGACCAGGCCTTTCAGCAATTGCTACGGATGACCGTTCAGCTCCGGGAAAATTCTGGTGTCATATATCTGGTTGGAAATGGGGCCAGTGCCTCCATGGCAAGTCATATGGCGACGGATCTTGCCAAAAACGGCCATCTGCATACCCAGGTTTTTGCAGATATTTCTCTTATTACTGCAATTGCCAATGATCTTACATATGAGGAAGTATTTGCAGAGCCCTTGAGGAACCGAATGGCATCCTGCGATATGCTGGTTGCCATCAGCAGTTCGGGGAACTCACCAAATATAGTAAGGGCAGTTGATACGGCCTTGGGAAAAGGTGCGCATGTTATCACCTTAAGTGCCATGTCCGTAGAAAATAGTATTCGCAGCAAAGGGCATTTGAATTTTTACATTCCATCCCAGACATATGGGATGGCCGAGACCTGTCATGCTGCAATTCTCCACTATTGGATGGATTGTGTTGCAAGTGAGTGTCAGTCAAAATCAGTATAAGTACAGCTTTGTTTCCCCAAGGATCACCGGTAATGGTGTGGAGATAAGGGGATTGTCGCTACTCTTTTAGGTGTAGTGTTGGATAGATAGTTTTTAATGTGTGAGGGGAAAATGGATCCAATTAATCATAAAATTATCCTTGAAAAAGGACCCTATCCCAGGATAAATATCGACTCTGCTAACAGAGAAGTTGCCCTGTCCTGTTTCACGTTTATGCTTCGTCTGAGAAAAATACAACTTGCGATAATAGAGGAGTATCATCCTGCGGACGAAATGCGCTGTCCCATACACTTTTGTGTGGGGCAGGAGGCCGTTCCCGCCGCATTAGCAGAGATCATTCAAGCCCAGGATTATCTGTTAAGTCACCATAGATCCCATGGCTACTTCTTTGCAAAGGGTGGAGAATGTAAAGATCTCTTTGCAGAATTATATGGAAAGACATCCGGCACAAACGGTGGGATGGCTGGATCGCAGGAGATATCAAAAAGAGATCTTAATTTCTTTAGTGGTGCCATCATTTCCGGAATGGGTGCCATCGCAGTCGGGGTAGCTTTTGGCAATAGTTACCTGGAGAAGAAGAGTATTGCCTATACCTGCCATGGTGATGGGGCAACTGAAGAAGGGGCCTTCTGGGAGGCAATCAGTTACGCATCTTTACGGAAATTGCCGGTTATCTTTATCTGTGAAAACAATAAGTATTCCACCTATTCGCCACAATATAAGCGTCAGGCAGCAGATGATATTCATCGACGGGTTGCGGCATTTGGGGTGAAGAGTTCTGCGGTCTTTGGCAACGATGTTCTCTCTGTCCATCGAGCCATAAAAGATGCCGCACACCATGTAAGGAGCGGCAAAGGGCCTGTTTTTATTGAGGCTTATACCTATCGTACCAAAGGTCATGTCGGTCCTGAAGATGATGACTATATCGGATACCGATCTCTTGAAGAGCGAGAGGCCTGGTCTAAAAATTGTCCTCTTTCCCTCCTTGAGCAAGGACTTCTTGAGCAGGGGGCGATTACCAGGGAACAGATACAGAGTATTGCTACCTTGGTTGATCAGGAAATTCAATCGGCTTTTGCATTTGCCAGGCAGAGCAAATTTCCCGATATTCCTACGGAATGGGAATCCTTGAATTATAATAAAAATAGCCCTCTTGCGGATAGGCTGCTCGTTGATGGCACTTCTGGTGAGGCCTTCGATGGGAATCAGACTGAGACCAAGCTCATGCCATATTAAAGCATAAAAATTATCAGCACTAAGGTACTATGCGAATACTTAGCTATGCAGAAGCAATAAATGAAGGCCTGAAGCAGGCGATGGAGTTGGAAGAATCTGTCTGTGTCATAGGCCAGCTTGTTGATTATAAGCCTGGAGTTTTTGGTACTACAACAGGGCTTGTGGAGCGGTTTGGCAGCAAAAGGGTGTTGGATTATCCCATTGCAGAAAATGGAATGACGGCCACTGCGGTTGGCGCAAGTCTGGTTGGTTTGCGTCCGGTTATCTGTCATCAGCGTATGGATTTTATGCTCTATTCCATGGATCAAATAGTCAATTGGCTTTCTCTTTGGCATTTCAAAGGGAACGGCTCCTCAAGTGTACCCGTAACCATCCGGGCTGTGATTGGGAAGGGATGGGGACAGGGGCCTCAACATTCAAAAAGTTTACACGCCTGGCTGAGTCATCTTCCCGGCATCCATGTTGCAATCCCAGCAACACCCCATGATGCCAAAGGGCTTCTTCTTGAGAGTATTTTTGGTGAGGTTCCATCCGTAATCATAGAAAACCGGGCCCTATTTGCCATGGAGGGCCCAGTTCCTGAAGAGGCCTATAGGGTACGCTTCGGACATGCCAAAGTACGCCGCCCTGGTAAGGATGTTACCTTCGTTGCCATCGGCGCCCTTGTCCCCATGGCCTTACGCTGTGCTGAACTACTCGCAAAGGAGGGAATTGATGTTGAGGTCATCGATCCTCGAACAACCTCTCCCCTTGATAGAGATACAATAGTGAAATCGGTTGCCAAAACCAAACGGCTTGTCGTTGCTGATCCAGCCTGGGAGTCTGTTGGGGTGGCAGCCGAAATAATTGCCATGACCAGTAATGCCTTGGGCGGAGTACTCCAGGCCACAGCCAGGATATGTTTGCCGGATAGTCATACTCCCATGAGTTATGTACTCGAAGATCAGTATTATGTAAGTGACGACAAATGTATGGAAATATTGAGAGGGATGTTCTGATATGGGTCTACTCTATTCAAAGGCAAAAATATTTCACTACAAAGAGAAACTTGATTCATTACCCGAAGTGGAAACGGAGATCCAGGCACCTCTCCATATTCGTTTAAAACCGACCAACCTGTGTAATCATAATTGCAAATATTGCGCATATTCTGATAAAACGCTCAAAGCCTTTGGCAAGGATAGTATTGAGCGAACCTTTATTCCCCGTGAAAAAATGGTGGAGTTGGTGGATGATTTTATTGATATGAAGGTGAAGGCCGTCACCTTTAGCGGTGGTGGGGAACCTTTTATGTATCCCTACTTTATAGAGCTCATTAAACGCCTGGCATCATCATCAATTCGCTTTGCCTCACTGTCCAATGGTTCGTTACTGGAGGGGGAGGCTGCTGAACTCTTTGCCGCCTATGGAACATGGTTACGCATATCAATGGATGGATGGGATGCGGCGAGTTATTCGGCTTATCGAGGGGTTGCAGAGGGGGCCTTTGAGCATCTAATCAAAAATATTACTGAATTTAAGAAGATGGGGGATCGTTGCTATCTTGGTGTGAGTTATATCATAGATAAAAACAATGCCTCCCATGTGTATGATGTCCTGACCCTTCTCAAAGATATAGGGGTGAGTAGTGTCAAATTGTCACCATGTCTGGTGAGTGATAAATCCGCCGATAACAATCGGTACCATTCTGATCTGTTTCAAGTGGTGGCGGATCAGGCTGAACGTGCCCTTGGGAACCTGCAAGATTCTTCGTTTGAAATTGCAAATGCCTACGGGCGAATGGATGATAAGTTTGATAAGGCATACCACTGGTGCCCATACCAGCAGATACTCCCAGTGATCGGAGCGGATCTGGGGGTATATTCCTGTCCAGACAAGGCATATAATAAACAGGAAGGCTGCCTTGGCTCTCTTAGAAAGAGACGTTTTAAGGAGTTCTGGATTGATGGTAAAGAAAAATTCTTCAAACTCGATCCGAGTATACACTGTAGGCATCACTGTGAGGCGAATCCTAAGAACAAACTGATTTTTCAGTATCTTGATGCTGATAAAGAGCATGTTCCGTTTGTTTAAATGTATTCCATGAGTATGCAGAATTCTATGAACCAACTTAATACAATTCACTCCCCTGATATTGGGGTGGGCCTGAGTATTACTACCCACAAACTAAGGCTTGTCATATGACAGAGAAAAAGCCTGCTATTTTCTTCGACAGGGATGGGGTGTTGATTCGAGACATTCATTTACTCACAACCAAAGAGCAGGTAGAGCTGGTAGTTGATGCCAAGTCGGTCGTATCTTTTCTGAAAAAGAGCGGTTTTCTCCTCCTTGTTGCCAGTAATCAGGCCGTCGTTGCCAGAGGCCTTATTAGCATGAAAGGCGTTGAAGATATTAATTGTCATGTAAATGAGCTCCTTAGCTCTCAAGGAGAGCGTCAGATAGAGAAATTTTATTTTTGCCCCCACCACCCCCAGGCAAATGTAGAACTCTACCGTAAAGTCTGTCCTTGTCGGAAACCCGAGCCGGGATTACTCTTCAAGGCGGCTCAAGAATACAATATCAATCTTGAAAAAAGTTTTATGATAGGGGACAGACCCTCTGATATCCTTGCCGGAAAGAAGGCAGGCTGTCACACCATATTAATTCATTCAGACAAAACGGATGCCCATCCAATTGTCTCTCCGTACAGTGATAGTGTGATTGAGGCTGATCATGAGTGTTCCTCCCTCTCAGAGGCAGCCCGGTTTATCAGCCAACAACCGGGAGGGGGCACATGAAGGCAGTGGTATTGTGTGCAGGCTTTGGAAGCAGACTCGGTTCCTTGACGAAACAGTGCCCCAAACCTCTCCTGCCCATAGGGGGCTATCCGCTACTGGCCTATATTTTAGGTACCTTAAAGAAATATGGATTTACTGAAGTTGCCTTAAATACACATTTTTGTCCTGAGATGATACCCAATTACTTTGGAGATGGACACAGCTTTGGAATTTCAATCCACTATTCGTTTGAACCTGAGCTCCAAGGTACTGCCGGTGCCCTGTGGCAACTACGGGACTGGTTGAAAAATGAGGATGAATTTATAGTTATCTATGGAGATATACTCAGCGATCAGGATCTACAAGTCCTGGTGGAACGACATATGTATCATCGGAGTTTTGCCACTTTGCTTCTCCATCACCGGGATGTGTCTAATAGCATTGTTCAGTGTGATACAGAAGATCGGATACGCATCTTTGCTGAACGCCCTGACGATAAGGAACGGCGTAGGATTTGCGGAGATACCACTGGGGGCCTGGTTAACTCTGCTGTACAGATCCTGAGCAGAAGGGCCCTCGAATATATCGGTGAAGTAGCGGCCTTTGATTTACCAAAAGATGTTTATGTACCCATGGTAGGAAAAGAAAAAATTATTGGAGTCCCATTGACCGGGCGCAGAGTAGCAATTGATTCGGAGGAGCGATACCTTGAGGCCCAGAAGATGGTTGCGGCTGGAGGTCTTTTTGCACTTGGTATGGAGGCGTGTTCATGAGCAGTGACAGGTATAATATAGATGGACATAAGCTTATTTATCATGTCGGTCGGGTGTCTCAATGGCTTGATGGTGAAAATGTCTATCCCATCTACATGGAGATCAGTCCCTCTGGAACCTGCAACCACCGCTGTGTTTTCTGTTCTGTTGATTACCTGGGCTATAAAAAACGGTATCTGGATGCCGATATATTGCTTAGGGAACTGCCTGAAATGGGTCGACTTGGGCTAAAGAGTATTATGTATGCTGGTGAAGGGGAGCCTTTTTTGCATAAACAGTTGCCCGAGTTGATCTGTCTGACCAAACAGAGTGGTATCGATGTGGCCATCACCACCAATGGTGTCCTGTTGATCCCTTCAATAAGCGAGCGTATCCTGGCCTCAACTGAGTGGATTAAGGTAAGCTGTAATGCTGGAACTGCTGAGACCTACGCAAAAATCCATGGCTGCTGTAAGGATGACTTTATAAGGGTTCTTGACAACCTCCGTGCTGCTGTGGATCTCAGGCAAAGGCAAAAAAATAATTGTGTTTTAGGGATGCAAATTATCCTTCTCCCTCAGAATGTGAATGAGGTGGTTGGCTTGGCCCATCTTGCCAGAGATATCGGGCTTGATTACCTGGTTGTCAAACCCTACACAAGGCATCAAAACAACCGTCATAACAGAGAAATTGATTATCAAAAATATGCTCATCTCAGCCAGGAGTTGTCCCTGTTGAACACCGACACCTTTCAGGTGATTTTTCGTGCCAGGGCCATGGAAAAATGGGACAGGCAAGATAGGGCCGGGGAGCGTTGCCTGGCATTGCCCTTTTGGGCATATATTGATTCTGGCGGGGATGTCAGGGCCTGTCAGGGACATCTTCTTGATGAACGTTTTCTCTATGGCAGCCTGAAGGAGCAAAGCTTTGAAGAAATTTGGCAGGGGCCAAAAAGAAAAAAGGCGGTGCAATGGATTGAGGAAAATTATGACACCTCTGCCTGTAAAATTAATTGCAGGATGGATGGTGTAAACAGATATCTTCGAGAATTGAAAAACCCTGTTTCCCATGTCAATTTTATATGATCTGAATATAAAATAATGGGGATGGGGGGGCTGGCGGTGGGTTTGCCGTTGTAAGGAGTTGAAAAAAGAAGAAATAATTCAGGTGTACATGGTTAGTTCACGTCAAATTGAGGAGTTGATAACGATGGGTAGAGAAATAGACCTCCTGCGACGGTATCCCAAAACCCCAAGGGATACCAAGGGGAGGGGGAGTGAGAAAACGCCTGAAGTGCAGGCTGTCGCAAGAAAATTTGGAGAGGAATTTTTTGATGGTGATCGGCTGTATGGCTATGGAGGATTTGAGTACCAGAAACGTTTCTGGGATCTTGTGGTTCCTGATATGCAGCGTCATTTTTCACTCAGTGCCAATTCCACCCTTCTCGATATCGGTTGTGCCAAAGGATTTATGCTCTATGATTTTATACGACTGATACCAGGCATTGAGGTGAAGGGGATAGATATATCTGAGTATG
>CAYWMZ010000040.1:0-10492 GCA_964459485.1 uncultured Desulfocapsa sp.
TGCCAATTTTCAGCATTTGACACAACTGCTTCAGGAAGAGGAGAGTCGGGAGAATCTGCATCAGACCGGTCTTGTACAGTTTCTTGAGAAGCAGATGGAGACGGCAGAACAGCATGAAGAGGCGCAGCTGCGCCTGGAGAGTGACAAGGATGCAGTGAAGGTGGTGACCATGCATGCCGTAAAGGGCCTTGAGTACCCCATCGTTTTCTGCCCCTACCTCTGGTACCGACCCGCATTCCTCAAACAGGAGAAGAGTTGTGTACGGTTTCACGACCATGATGGGGGCGGGGTGGCAGATCTTGGCAGCAGTCATTTTCAGGAACGGCACAGCCTGGCCCTGCAAGAGGAGTTGGCAGAGGAGGCCCGGCTCCTCTATGTGGCGGTGACCAGGGCCAGCGGCCGCTGTTATGTCTATTGGGCCAATGTGCAGGGCGGGCGGTTTTCCATGACGTCTAAGGATTCTGCTCTGGCCTGGGTCTTGTCTCTTGAGCATTCCAAGAATGTGGAGGCCCAAGAGAAGCGTTTCCTGGAACTTGAGAATGAACCCTCTGTTGCGTGGCGCAGGATTCCTGCACAGACAGTTTCATCTGCTGCTGTTTCCGTTTTGCAGGGCGAAGAGGGAGAGGACTTTAGCTGCCCGGAGTTTTCCCGCACGGATCTTGGTGCCCAGTGGCTGATGACCAGTTATTCATCCCTGGCAGGGAGTGGAAACTTATCGATCCGGCCACAGCGTCAGGATGAAAATGATACCTGCTCTCCCCCTTCTCCCCGGATTCATACCCTGCCTTTGGGTGCAGGTCTTGGTAATGTGGTTCATGGTCTGTTGGAAGATCACCCCTTTGCCATGCTTGCAGTGGATGAAGAGTATGGGGAGTTGTGTCAGGCGCAGTGCCATCGTTTCGGGGTGACGGCTGAAAGTGATTCGCTTATGGCCCTGCTCCGTGATGTGACCATAAGTCCACTGCTTCCTGAGGGGGATGGGGATGCCTTTCGGCTCATGGATATCCCAGAGGGGGATGTCCTAAAGGAGATGCCCTTCTATTTCCATCTCCAAGAGGGTAGCACGAGGCGGATCAATGAACTGCTGCACTTTTCACCCGTGGTTCAGGATATTCAGGAAAAGGGGCTGAAGGGCTATCTTATCGGTTTTATAGATCTGGTGTGCCGCCACGACGGGAAATATTACATAATGGATTATAAGACCAACTTTCTGGGACATTTCTTCTGTGATTACAGTAGGGAAAACCTGGACGCTGCCATGTACGATCATAATTACGGCCTTCAATACTGGATCTATAGCCTGGTGCTGGACCGCTATCTCAGGGCCACCCTTGCGGACTATGATTACCAGCAGCACTTTGGCGGGGTATTCTACCTCTTTGCCAGGGGCATGCGTTCCGATCTTCCCGGAAACGGATGCTATTTCCATCGTCCAGATCCTGCCGTGCTGGGTGAACTCTATCGTTGTTTGGGGGCTGGTAATGGCTGAGTCTGGACCAAGACTTTTTGACATACAGTTTGCCAAGTTTCTGGCAAGGCGTTGCGAGCTTAGCGGTGAATCGCTGGAGCTCTTTCGGGACATTGTGTGTAGGCTTTCCATCAGCCTTGCAAATGGTGATTCCTGTCTGGTGGTAACCGAGGCGGAGAAGGCTGTACTGCTGGGCTCGCCACTCACTGGCGGCGGTGCTCCCAATGAGAATACCCCCCTCTGTCTGGTGGGCAACCGGCTCTATCTCCAACGGATTCTGGATTATGAACGGTTGCTGGCTGCAAAAGTCGGCAGGCTGCTGGCGGATTCAGAGGTGTTTACGGTAAATAAAGAGCTGTTGCGGGAACTGTTTGGAGATTCTGCGACGGAAGGTGAGGTGGATTGGCAGCGCCGGGCCGCACTCCAGGCTCTGCGCCACAGTTTTCTTATTATTTCGGGCGGGCCGGGAACGGGAAAGACCACCACTGTGGTGAAGATTCTGGCCCTGCTCCAGGATGCTGCCGGGGCAAAACTGCGGGTAGCCCTGGCGGCTCCCACCGGAAAGGCTGCCATGCGCCTCCAGGAATCCATAACTGCGTCCCTGGGGCCCTTGGCGCTCTCCCCTGAGATTGCGGCCAGTATTCCCGTGGTCGCCTCCACCCTGCACCGCTTGCTGGGGGTACAGCGTAATTCACCAGTTTTTCAACACAACCAGGAAAATCCACTGCATTATAATGTGGTGGTGGTGGATGAGGCCTCCATGGTGGATCTGGCCCTTATGGCCAAACTCCTGGCGGCCCTGCCACCCGGTGGTCGGCTGATTCTGCTTGGTGACAAAGATCAACTGGCCTCGGTCGAGTCGGGGACGGTTCTTGCTGATATGACCCTGGCCCTGCCTAATAACAGCGTTCAGCTCCAGCGTAGTTACCGTTTTGATACAGGAATAAAAGATTTTGCTGCTGCCATCAACCAGGGAGATGCTTCCTCTGCCTGGGGGATGATGTGCAGCCAGAGCCCGGAGAATGTATCACGCCTTACGGAGGAGGCGGCTGTCTATGCGGGAGGGAGGTATTGCGACTATATGGAGGCTGCGTTAGGAGCTGCAAGCCTTGCTGACTATGGCAAACTGTTTGAGATCTTTCAGTCCTTTAAGGTGCTCTGCGGGCTACGTCGCGGCCCTTCCGGAGTGGAGGGGCTTAATCGGCAAATTGAATACTACCTTCGTGGGCGGGGCTATCACTGTCCTGAAGATGACTGGTATGTTGGGCGACCGATTATGGTCAATAGAAACGACTACGGCCTCGGTCTTTTTAACGGTGATATGGGCCTCTGTCTTCCTGATCCAGCAGATCCCGGGAGTCTCAAGGTCTGGTTTGAAGGGGAGAGTGGCAAGTTAAAGGGGCTGTTGCCAGGCAGGATAGCCAGTTGCGAGACTGTTTACGCACTCACCGTCCATAAGAGTCAAGGGGCTGAGATAGGAGAGGTGCTGGTGGTTCTTCCGGAGCAGGTATCAAGACTTATGAGTCGGGAACTGCTCTACACTGCGGTAACCCGGGCCAGAAGCCAGGTGTTGCTCAAGGCGGACAGGGCTGTGTTTGAAGCTGCGGTCACGGCAAAGGTTGAACGTCATAGCGGGTTGGTGGATGCCCTTCAGGGCAGGATGTTAGCTCGGGAAGTGTAAAAAAAATGACCTCCCCTGCAAGGAGGAAAATCTGGGAGAAGCAGGGGCGGTCGAGGAGGAGAATGCGGTCACTGTCCGGCAGGATACCGGACAGTGACAGTTCTGGTTTTAGTTTAAGGTCTGGAAGTCATTGTATGCATGAGCACCATGCTCTGCGATATCCACACCAATCATTTCCTCTTCTTTGCTGACGCGCAGTCCCATGGTCATGTCGATGACTTTGAAGAGGATAAAGGCGGTACCGAAGGACCAGGCAAAGGCGGCTCCGATTCCAATCAGCTGGGTGCTGATGATCTTGATATTGGTGCCGCCCATGTTAAAGAGTCCGGCTGCCAGGGTTCCCCAGGCACCGCAGACACCGTGGACAGATACTGCGCCGACCGGATCATCAATGTGCATCTTGTCGATGGTGACAACAGAGAGGACAACCAGTACTCCAGAGATAGCACCGATGATTACTGCGCTTGCGGGAGAGACATTGGCACATCCTGCGGTGATTCCCACAAGGCCGGCTAGGGCACCATTGAGACTCATACCTACATCAGGCTTCTTGAACATGATCCAGGAAACGATCATGGCAAGGATTGAACCAGAAGCTGCGGAAAGATTGGTGGTTACAAAGATCATGGCAATGGAGCTGTCACCTGTGGTTGTGGAGCCGGGGTTGAAACCAAACCAACCCAACCAGAGAATAAAAACACCAATTGCAGCCATGGGGATGTTGTGGCCTGGGATGGCCCGGACTTCTCCATTCTTTCCATATTTTCCAATGCGTGGTCCAAGGACGATTGCCCCGGCAAGTGCTGCCCAGCCACCGATGGAGTGAACTACAGTTGATCCTGCAAAGTCGATAAATCCAAGACCTTCAAGCCAGCCGCCGCCGTGTAAGAGCGAGCCCCAGGCCCAGGAGCCAAAGATGGGGTAGATAAAGGCACAGAGTACGAAGGAATAGATAAGGTAGCCGGAGAATTTGACACGCTCAGCCACGGCACCGGAGACGATGGTGGCGGCAGTTGCGGCAAAGACACACTGGAACATCCAGAAGGCCAGAACCCACTGGTCACCACCAAGCCCGGTCCATTCCGAGAGGAAAAATCCGTCGGTTCCAAACCAGCCGGTGCTGGTTGGGCCAAACATGACACCAAAACCGATGGCCCAAAAGGCGATGGAGCCCATGGAGAAATCCATAAGGTTCTTCATCATGATGTTTACTGCACTTTTGGCGCGGGTGAAACCGGATTCAACCATGGCAAAACCGGCTTGCATAAAGAATACCAGAGAGGCTGCAACCAGGGTCCATACATAGTTGAGATTGACCTGAAGCAGGTCAATTGCTTCTTTGTTGCTGGTGATAGTGTTCACCGCGTCTTCACCGGCCATTGCAGCGACCGGTATGATAAGTAACAGGGCGAGGGCCCAGGATAGTTTTTTCACGAGAGATTCCTCCTTGGTGGTTTACTGGCGTAAATGTTTGTTTTTTGTGTTCCGAGTTTTTAAATTGCGTCCTGGTCCGTTTCGCCGGTGCGTATTCTGCAAATTTGATCCACTGGTATAACAAAGATCTTGCCGTCTCCAATGGATCCTGTCTGGACTGCCGCAATGATCTTTTCGATGACGATGTCCACCATCTCACTTTTAACCACGGTTTCCATCTTGATTTTAGGGATAAAGTCCACCACATATTCAGCACCGCGATAGATCTCGGTGTGCCCTTTTTGGCGGCCAAAACCTTTAACTTCGCTGATGGTCATTCCGGTGATTCCCAGTTCCCCCAAGGCCTCTTTTAAGGCATCGAGTTTGAACGGTTTGATGATCGCTTCAATTTTCTTCATGCTTCGCTCCTTTTGCTGCGGTTTGTTCGGGTCGTTCCGTATTGTAACTCTTGTTAGGAACATTACAAAAGACGTGCCAGGAGATTGTTTACTGTCGAAAAAAGTGTATGGCACTGTATTGTCGCAATATAATCTGAGTGGTGGTTTTGTGGCTGGTATCAAAAAGAACAATAGTGTAAACATTGCTTTGTCACAAATTACATAAATGTATTGTTACTGGGATGGTTTATGGTGCCAGATCGATTCGCTTTTTTGCATTGAGCAGCAAAAGGTAGGTGAAAAAAAAAAACCTTTGAGATACACTCACAAGTAGGATTGTTGCCCAGGGAATGGTGGAAGAACTTTTTGTGAATCTTTGGGTGTCAGGAAGGGCTCTTGAGTTAAGGGCGAGTTAAAGAAATGGAACAGAGGTGGTTAACGGATGGATAAATTTTTTGATAATATTCTGAATTTCATTGAATCAACTCATCTCCGGGAGCAGGTGGCCGATGTCGATTATATGGCACTGTTCATCAACCCCTGGTTTCTGGTACCATTTATTGTCGTGGTCGTCTATCTTCTCTATAAGCAGGCCTTTAAGGATCTTATTGTTATTCTCGCATTCCTTGCCGTATGGTGGGTGAGTGGAACACAATATATGGATACCTTGGTGGTGGGTGATGAGCTGCAGATTAGCAAAATTCTCCCGGTGCTCTTTGGTGGGGCCGCCCTGGTGGGATTTCTCATCTATCTGTTTTTCGGGCGATCCGATTAAGTATATGGTGTTGGCTGTGCTGATTCTGTCTTCGTTTGGGGGTAGGTATGCAATTTCGTAACGGTGTATTTATAATCACCGAGGAAAGATATTGTCCCATATACAATGTGGGGGAAGAGATTCATGTGGACAAGGGGTTGCTCCGGCTTCCTGCGGCCAAGCCCACCTGCCTTACACTCACCAAAGATCTTATTGAACTTGCCTCGGAGGATATTGTCTACGAACGTTATCTCCAGGGTAGCAAGCAAAAAGCAAAATTTGAGTGTGGTGGCTGTACCGGTATTATCCGCTTTGAGTTTAAGAAAGAAAAAGAATTTGCCACTATCCAGATGAAGCTTCTGGCTGCGGCAGAGCGGCGTGAAAAGCTGAAATCTGTGGCCCGATTTGCCGGACTCCTGCGGATTATTGAAATCTTTCAACCCCTCTCCGATGATGACCTCCTTGATCTTGCCACCCTCCTCAAACTTGAAGATTACAACTGGGGCTTCCCCATCATGCAAAAAGGGGATCCCGCCTCTAACCTCTACATAATCCTCGATGGAAGGGTGGAGGTTATGGATGCAGACGGGGTGACCCTGGCTGAAATGGGGCGGGGCGATGTCTTTGGTGAGATGAGTCTGCTCTCAGGTGATCGGGTCACCACCACTATCATGGCCATGGAGCCCTGTCAGATTGCAAGCCTCAGCCAGAAAAATTTTCGTCATGTCCTCAATCGATTTCCGGCCCTTCAGGTCTTTTTCTATAAGTTGCTGGTCAGTAGAATTACCACCATTAACTTCCAGCGGGCCGAAGAACTCTCCTCGGGAATGGTTGGGCAGTTGGCCGATATTCCGCCTTTGGAGTTGTGTCAGATGATCAACGCCAATCAGAAAACTGGGCGTCTCAGAATGGAAGTGGGGCAGGAGAAGGCAGCCCTCCTCTTTATTGAGGGCGAACTGGTGCAGGCCACTTTCGGGGAGAGGGAGGGGCGGGAGGCCTTTTATGATGCCCTGGCGGTGAATAATGGGCGTTTTAAGTTTACCCAAGGCTTGAATCTTCAGGAGATGGAGCTGGATGTTTTGGGTGGGTTTATGGGGATGCTCATGGAAGGGATGAAACGTATCGATGATGAATAATCTTTTTCCTGTTTCAACTCGACGCTTGGCTGTGCTGCTGCTTGGATTGTTTCTGTTTTCCTGTGCTTCACAGCTCTCCGGGGCTGCTGCTCCTGAAGAGCGTGAACAGTGGCTTGCTGCCCATAATCGCTATCGCAGGCTACATGGGGTTCCTGCTGTGGTCTGGTCGGATAGGGTTGCGGCCAGTGCCATGGCCTATGCCCTGAGCTGTCCGTCCGGACATTCGGGAACTGATTATGGTGAGAACCTTAGCTGGGCCTCTTATGATATGGGGGTGCAGACGGTTGTGGACGGGTGGTATGCCGAAGAGGCCGACTATGATTACAACAACCCTGGATATGTGAAAGGTACTGGACACTTCAGTCAGGTAATTTGGAAAGGAACACGGGCCATAGGCTGCGCCAGGGTGACTGGTTGCGGGCCGGAACACTCATTAAGGGCCAATACCTGGGTCTGTCAGTATTCTCCTGCTGGAAATTATGTTTCTCAATTTGAGGAAAATGTGTTGCCTCCTCTCCCCTCCCGGTAGGTTTTCTGTTATAAATACGATACAGTACTATTTCCTGTTTTTCTGGTCTTTCTTACAGTTAGGTTGAATGGATATCGGAAGGGTGGGGAAAAGAGAATGTCGAATGTCGAACAAGGGATGTCGAATTTTGAAGTTTATTTGTTTATCGTTCGCCATTCATCTTTAGCCTTTTGAAACTGTATTTCTATCCACAGGATAAGACCAATTTAGCATATAAATTAGGAGTGAAGTAGATGAAACAAAAAATGGAAGATGCCCTCAATAAACAGGTCAACGCAGAGATGTATTCCAGCTATCTCTATCTGGCAATGGAGTCCTATTTCCAGTCCATCAGTCTCAGCGGTTTTGCCAAATGGATGCGCGGTCAGGTGCAGGAAGAGATGTTCCACGGGATGAAGATTTACGATTACGTCCATGAACGGGGAGGCAGGGCGCAGTTTGAAGCCATCGCCAAACCTGACACTGAGTGGAAGTCGCCCCTGGCCGCATTTGAACATATCCTGGCTCATGAGGAAGTGGTGACAGAACTTATCAACGATCTTATTGATGTGGCCCTCGATGTTCGTGATCATGCCACCAAGGCCTTCCTTGACTGGTTTATCATTGAGCAGGTTGAAGAGGAATCCACTGTGGGAGAGATTGTGGACAGGCTGCGCCTGATTGGTGATGACTCCAGTGGTCTCTTCTTGCTGGATTCGGAACTTGCTAAAAGGGTCTTTACGTTGCCTGTAAAATAGTTCTGCCTATCACCTTGTTTTCCTATGCTGAGTGTTTATTTTATCATTTGATATTGATTCTCAAAATAGGAGCTAGGTGAATGAATAGAAGGATAAAGAAAAAAGTTCTTGTTCTTTTGGGCGGGAATAATTTGGAACTGGCCCGGCAGGAACTGGCCCAGTACGATGAGCACGGCCTGGTAAACCCACTTTTTTCGGCACTGTATCGGCCCGAAGAGATGCTGCGTTGGCATACGGTGACCCTGTTTGGTGAGGTGCTGAACCGTCTTGCCGAAAAGGATATGGAGGCGGCTCGTATTGTAATGCGCCGCTATCTTTGGAGCCTGAACGACGAATCGGGTGGGATTGGCTGGGGGGCACCGGAGGCAATGGCCGAAGCCATGGTGCAGCATGATGGTCTCTGTGCCGAATATCTTCATATGCTTATTTCCTATATGCGTCCCGATGGTCCCCTTGAATACCAGGATGGCAACTATCTGGAACTTCCCGAACTCCAGCGAGGTCTGTTGTGGGGGATTGCCCGCCTTGCTGAAAGTCGTTCGGAGTTGATGCGGGAAAAGGGAGTTGGCCATGATTTGCTAGGCTATCTCCGTTCCGAGGATGCAACAGTGAGAGGGCTTGCGGCCCTTGCTCTGGGATGGCTCGGTGAAGATAAAGCCCCTGCGGCACTTCAAGGGTTGCTGGATGACAAAAGGCAGGTGCGACTGTATCGTGACGGTAAGGTGCTTGTGGTTGCTGTGGCAGATCTGGCAAGAGATGCCCTGGGGCGACTGGAGTCACAGTTGCTGGCCTGATTGCCGTGGATAGTATTTAGATGGTGTAAACAGTGGAACGGAAATGTTAAAGGAACAAATTACCAGCCTGGGATTTCTCCAGTTCTCTATAGCTCCTGGTGATATAGCTGCCAACCGTGAGCGGATGCTAGGGGCACTTACTGTGCTTGATCCCCCGCCGGGAAGCCTTATTGTATTGCCCGAGATGTGGGGTACCGGATTTGTCTACGAGCAGCTTGCTGGTTTAAGTAGAGAGGTATCGCCACTGCTGGAGGAGTTGGAAGAGTTGGCGGAGGCGAGACAGATAGTTATTGCTGGATCTCTGCCGCAGCAGAAAACAATTCCGGGACAGACTGAGGAGGTTCTTTTTAATAGTCTCTACTTTTCCGGCACCGGAACTACGCCCATTCCTGCAATTGCCAAACAGCACCTCTTTTCCCTGTGGAAAGAAGACAAATGGTTTGAAGCCGGCAGTGTTCCGGCCCCGGTACAACTTCGCGGGGGTGATATTCTTGGTGGTATGGTCTGCTATGATCTCCGTTTTCCTGAGGCGGTACGTGGCCAGTGTCAACGGGGTGCGGATATTATCGTGGTCTCAGCGGAGTGGCCCCTGGCCAGAATTTCCCAATGGCGGACTCTGCTCCAGGCTCGTGCCATTGAAAATCAGGCCTTTGTAGTGGCTGCCAACTGTTGCGGCCTTCAGGATGGTTCAGAGATGGGCGGGCATTCCCTCGTTGTAGCTCCCGATGGTGAAATCCTGGTGGAGGCGGCGGAGTCGGAGGAGTCTCAAGTGCTCCCCCTTGATCGGGATTTGCTGAGGAGTCTGCGGAATCGTTTTAACACCGTTGCTCCAGCTCCCTGGCTGGGTGAAGATGGCAACAAGCTGTTTGAGTTGGATGATCTGGCGCAGCTGGTAAGTGAATGCAGGAAAGCCGGGCAGAAGATTGTCTTTACCAACGGCTGTTTCGATATCCTCCATGCGGGCCATGTGGATTATCTGCAAAAGGCACGGAGGCAGGGAGATTTTCTTATCCTTGGACTCAACGATGATGCCTCTATTGCTTCAATAAAAGGTCCGGATCGCCCAATTAACAGCGAACAGCACCGGGCTAGGGTGCTGGCAGCTCTGGGCTGTATTGATGCCGTGGTGCTCTTTGGAGAAGATACCCCCCTGCGTTTGATCAGTCGTCTGTTGCCCGATGTGCTGGTGAAAGGTGCGGACTGGGAGGAGGGAGAGATAGTGGGGGCAGCCGAGGTCAAGGCTGCCGGTGGCAGGGTGGAACGAATTGCCTTTGTTAATGATACCTCGACAAGTGCTGTAATTGATCAAATTAGGTCAACTTGATAAATAGTGGGTTGGCTTCTGCTTTCCCACTATTTGTCTTGCCTTCCCGAGGTTGCTGGTCTGCTTAGACCTATTCTTTTGTTGCTTCCTGCGCATCTTCAGGAATAGCCACCAGGCCAAATCCCATACGCACCTTCTGGTCGATATCGGTGAACATCTCAGGGTGATCCTTTAGAAACCGTTTGGCATTCTCACGGCCCTGGCCGATACGTTCGTCCTGATAGGAGTACCAGGAGCCACTCTTGTCCACAATGTCCT
>CAYWMZ010000041.1:0-10213 GCA_964459485.1 uncultured Desulfocapsa sp.
TTATAAGAGGTATGCTCTATGAAAAGGGTTGACGGGCCGAAGATGACGGGCCCTGAATAGTTACCAAATAATTACAAAGAGATGGTTTATACAAGACTGGAATCTCACCACACTCTCATTGAGTGCAAAAAGGAAGTAGCAACTATTGCGACAGCAGGTTATCAAAATAATTTACTGTATACTTTAGACCTTCCTTCAACTGCGTGCTAGGTTCCCAGCCAAGTTTATCCCTTGCAATAGAGATATCTGCCGAGCGTTGCTTCGGATCATCCTCCGGCAACTCTTTAAAAACAATACTTGAAGAAGAGCCGACCAACTCGGTTACATGTTCAGCAAGCTCCAATATAGTAAATTCATTAGGATTACCCATATTCATGGGCCCCATCAAATCGTCTTCACTATCCATAAAGAGTACCATCAAATTAATCAAATCATCTACATAACAAAATGACCTGGTCTGGGAACCATCTCCGTAAATGGTGATGGGAATACCTTGCAAGGCCTGAACAATAAAGTTTGAAACAACTCGCCCATCATGGGGATGCATTCGAGGCCCATAGGTATTAAAGAGCCGCCCTACTTTTATTCTCAGGTTGTGCTGACGATAATAATCAAAAAAGAGGGTCTCGGCACACCGTTTCCCTTCATCATAACACGACCTAATACCAACGGGATTTACATTCCCCCAGTCGCTCTCAACCTGAGGATGGACGTCTGGGTCACCATACACTTCACTGGTGGACGCCTGAAAAATCTTGGCCCCAACCCGCTTGGCAAGACCAAGCATGTTTATGGCACCATGAACCGATGTTTTGGTTGTCTGTACAGGATCATGCTGATAATGAATGGGAGACGCAGGACAGGCAAGGTTATAAATTTCGTCCACTTCTACATAAAGTGGAAAGGTAACATCATGCCTTAACAGCTCAAATGATGGATTGTCAAAAAGATGCTTTATATTACTCTTGGTACCGGTGAAATAGTTATCGAGACAGAGTACTTCCTTCCCCTGTCCCAGCAGTTTCTCGCAAAGGTGAGAACCGAGGAATCCAGCCCCTCCAGTTATCAAAACTCTTTTTTTTATATTATAATTTTCCATAACTTCCCTACAGAATGTAAATCATAAAACCATAGTTAGACTGCTAAGGCTAAAACACATCACCAGTATCCGGACTAAACCTTTGAGAAACGGGGTAACAGAAGACCTGCCATCACATAAATGACAAAGGCTATCATCAGGGTGTCGAAAAAACCGATATAAATGGCAAGGACGATACTACATACGCCACCAAGGACAGTGAACAGACCATTTATGGCCCAGGCCCAACCAACAGCCCCCTTACCCTTATCATGAGATCCTGCTATTCCAATCGCAAAAGGCATTCCCATAAAGAAACCCAGGGGCGCAATTAAAAGGAAGGCCGCTATCATCCTCAACATAAATGACCATTGCAGGAAATAATCAAGCAGGGGCTCCTTAAAGGACAGCATCACTATACCGTACACCGGGATGGCAATATATGGTAGATACCTGGCAAATCGCCTGGCGTGCAACTTTGTTATATCAGTACAATAACTCCCCACACCTGCTGACAAGAGAAATGAAAACACCACAGTCACATATGTGTAAAGAGGAAACCCAATCAGTTTACTGAAAAGTTGTACGAATATAAGCTCTATGGCAATAAAGGCAGCACCAAGACAGGCAAAGTAGGCAATAAAGGCAGTTTTCCCCTGCCAGGGCGTGCGCCCTACCTTGGAAAAGAGCAAGGGACCAAAGAGGCATACAATTGCAATAACCAGTGCGGCTCCGGCAGAAACGATCAGATGGATGACATCCATGGGGAGGCCATGCTTGATGGAATCGTTCAAAAGGACCTTTATGGACGTATCGACATAGGGTTCTTTAAAGGAAACGGGTTTCATACGCTTCCTCAAGTGGTTAAAGAATGGTTTGTCATCCGTAGGGACGTCCATCCGGTAAGGAATGGCAGCTAGCAGTTCATCGGGAAGTGTCCCGGTGAAAAAGGCTTTATCCAATTTTGACTTTTCCGGTTCCAGCGGATTACATATCTGTTCAAAGCCGTCGCCATCCATCAACGACGCAATACGATCCATTTCCTTTTGCGTCCACGGCTGCATTTTAATCAATATCGTTGGAAGATTATACCATTTATTGGCATAGTACACCACAATGTGTTTCTGAAAATCAGTCCTGCCGGATTCCTTCCAGGCACGGGCAGCGGTAAGCACCATTCGGGGGTAAATATGATGATTTATGTGCAGAACCCCATTTTTAGTAAGATGGGAATAGTACTCCTTGTAGGCATCAGTGGTCTGAAGGTAGTTGGGCGAAACAGCACCCGATCCCGAAGCAATACTTGACGTAGTATTATTAGACATCATCTGAATAATGTCATATTTTTTGTGACTGGATCTTAGAAAACTGCGGCCCTCGCCACGCACTGCATTGACCTTTGGATTATCATAAGGCTCAATTGCATACTTTTCTTTACCAAGCTCTATGACTGAGCCCACCATCTCTACAGCATCAACACTGTTTGCTCCAAAGGTAAGGGCGGCTTTGGTCTCCTGTCCACCTGCAGCACCAATAATAAGGACATCTGGTGCAGTCCCCTCTTTTAACCAATGAGAGGCAAAAACAAATTTATCCCAAAATTGTTCACGGGCCCCGGCTGGAAGGGAATCACGAAGTTTTTTATAGTCTCCATCAAAGTTATAAAAATAACTGGTCTGGGTTCCACCATCGTAAGCAATCCAGATGTATTCCTTTCTGTACTGGATAAGATCAATTCGTGAAATCCGATCCCACTTCGTAAGGATTTTCCCTCCCTGTAGACTCCTAAAACCACGCTTATCCATATGGAAAGCTATTTCAAGATAGTCGTTCCCACGATAGATCAAAAATCCGGACAACCCCATGGCGCAGATGAGAGCAAGAGAGATAACGATTTTGGAACGGCACACCAGACACAAGGCTAGACATCCAAGACAGGATGCAACAAAGAGCATCCCTGGACCACCCACATATGGAATCAACAATGGTACAAGAAGACAGCCCACTGAGGCACCAACCAGATCCCAAAAATAGAGCTTCCCAAATTTATCTGCGTGTTTAGTAAAGAGAATGGAGAGGATCAGTCCCCCTAGGAAGAAAGGCAGCACCAACCCGGAAAAGACTAAGAGTACCTTTGCTCCAAGGTACGCGACACTGCTGAAGTTATCAAAGTCTACATGAAACCTGTTTAAAAAGAAGAACATGCCACCATAGCTGAGGGCAAGGGCTACGGTTAACCATGAAAGAGTTGTGGTGGCAAAGAGTTTTTTATATTCAGCAAGAACAGAAGTGACAACGCCTGAGATACCAAAGCCCAACAGGGCCAGGGTAATAACCATATAGGCAAAATGTGGGTACCAGAGGACATCAAGAATACGAATCAGGGAGAGCTCATAAAAAAGGGTAGACAACGCAACAACTGAGATATATCCCAATTTCCGATATGACATACTTGTGTTTCCAGGAAGTTCCGACATTCAATCCTCCAATCTATATAGCAACGATCTCTATTAATTTTATATTTTAAACCAGAATGTATAAGCAGAATGCCCCATATATTCTCTAAACAAAATACCAATACTAAGTCTTCGGTAAATCCATTAGGGCTACAAAAACAAAGGAGTAGACTGACAACATGAACATTGCTGTCAGAAGTAATTTATATACAGCTCCCTGCATCAGTTGGCGCACATGGTACAATAGCACACAAGCCATGGGGACAATGGGGAAAAGATATCTCCCCTGAGTCTGATAATCTGTGGTCCAGGAATGCCACAACGATACCCCAATCAACCCGGCGGAACAGACAAGAAACCATCCAAACAACAGATTTCTACTCACCCCGCCACGGATAATTATACCAACGCTCAGCAATACAAAAAGAGCAACACCAACTGCTCGCACAGCACCGTAGTACGCATCCGTACCAACTGCTGTAAAATACCCATACATACCAAAGGCGCTACGATACGTTTTTTCAAACCAACGGTCAACAACTATTATGGTTTTAAGTGTATCGCCACGGGCCCTCCTATTCAAAAAAGAATGCTGTAGTTCCAGGGGAGTGGATGGTTTGTAGAGAGGAGAGGCCAGTTCTTCACGAATCTGCTGAATTCGTGCGCTGCGATCCATACCGTTTATGGCATAATCAGCTCCAATACGCAGCCCCGTCAGACTCATTCCCAAAAGAATGATCGCAGTAAGCCGTTTCAGATACTGCCTCCGTTTGTTCACGTTAATGCGAAACAGAAGACGCCACAGCAGATATCCAATAAGAAAAATCACAAAGAGCAGGTAATTTTTCTTCAGCAAAAAGAGCAGAGAACAAAAACCACCTAAAACCATAAAAATAAGAGTACTTCTCTTTTTGCCCTCCCCCAGAAGAAAAGAGTTCAGCAAAGATTGGGGGAAAGCGGCCTGGCAGGCGACAACAGAAGAGAGTGCCAGGGCAAAGGCATCTGAGTTGCAATAGCTAAAAACGTACCAGAACTGCGGTGAAATAAGGAGCGGTGCTGCCATAAAACGCAGTTCAATATTTTTAAGAAAGTAGAGCAGCAAAAGCCCCCACAACAGGACATTAAAGAGCCGCAGCCCCAGAAGATCACTTATCCGAAGCGAAGAAACCAACTCAGCAAGCTTTCCGGTGAAGAGATACGACACCTCCCGGCTATTGAGACGGGACACCCCGTAAACGGAGTAAGTATCTTGAATTGCAGGGTCATCAACTACGGGCGGTAACCATTTTGTCTTGTAGTATATCCCTGCATCGAGATGGACATACTCATCCGGGTGTACATTTTCCCGGCTGATAGCCGCCATGACAACAATAAGAACAAACACTGCACTAAAGAGAATGGGGATAAACTGTTTTTCGTATCGGAAACTCCGGCTGAAGTAAAAAAAGAGGCAAACCACGAAGAAGATTGCAGCAATACGAAGAAAAATCAGGAGTCCTCTGGACTGTCCCTTCTGGAGGGTAATGAAGAGTTGCAGTTGTGGATCTTTGCCGGACGAATGCACCTCCAACCCGGAATCCTGAAAACGAGTGGACGTGATATCAAAGAGTGGAGCCAATTGTTTGAAATCTTTTTTACTCTTGAATTGCAGGGGAAGATATCCATTCTGACTGAGCACCAGGGAATGGAGCACCACCTTACCTTCATACTGATGGGTATCAATACGAAGTTTTGCAATTTTTCGTAAATCTGTAAGGCCAAAGGAATACTTTCTCTGATCGGGTGTTACCCGAACCCTGGCACGTTTCCATTGACTGTATCCCTGATCCGCATCGGCCCAATAGATGTTAAACATGGTCGTCTCTGTGACACTGATGTCCAGTTCAACCTGGGCCTGATTTTCAAAATAGTGGAGGTAAAGGAGCGAGAGAACAACCCCCAGAAGAAGGGGGAATTTCCAGAGTTGAACAATATTGCAACTTTTCATTTTTTTAACTCATCTCAGGGAGGGCAAAGAAAATCAACAACTAGGATAAAATCCTTTCGCGAAGTTTGTATATCCGAGCCACCTGGGGTTCAAAACGGGTGATACACCAGAATATTGGCCGCCCCAGATAGTGGGTGACCGAAAGAATAATCAGGCATTTCAACCCGGCACCGCCCCGAAGGTTTCCCATGGGAATACAGCGACTGCGCAGATAATGCCAAAATATTCTCAACATGGGGCTTGAAGTGAGATCATAGCCGCTGTTCATTATTTTCTTTTTTTCCATTATGACTGCGTCCTATTCATTGAGTCGTTCCTTAATATGGCGTAGAAAGAGCCTGGTGCGCAGCAATGGACTGAAACGCAGTGCAAGAAAAGAACAACCCCAGAGACTGCGGGGTACCGTACCTTGTTTTTTTGACACCTTCTTGACACCATGGAAGTCATCGAGATGATGTTTATGCCTGATATTACAAATCTCTTTGGTCTTGGCAAAGGCAAGTTTACTCACTAACAGGTAATTCAACCAGGGTTTATAATCCATGAGTGAATAACCAAGCAGGGCAGTGGCTGCGGCGTAGGATTTTGCAGAGTCAAATACGCCCTGTTGCAGGGGGGCATAATTTGCATCCTGCTCCAGCTCTGCCCGCCCTATTTCATCTTCAGTGCCACGAAAAATGAGCTCATAGCCACCACCGTCAGGTTTGAGAGCATAACCGTTCAGTGTGGGATGGGGGGCACGACAAGCCTCCTCAAAAAGATCACGGGCGTAAAGAACAGACGATGCCGCAAAATCGAATTTATCCTTATCGTATATGACCCCTTCCAGCGTATTATTAGAGCTTGCGGGAAAGGGAATGCCACGGGTGGCGCCAAAGAGTATACCGTGACATTTAGGGCCATCCTGACGATGGGCAATAGCATCGTGAAAAAAACGCTGGATGGTACCAAGCCAACCAATATCCACCAAAGCGATATCGGTATGTTCAAAAAAACCCATATCTTCAAGGTAGAGCATCAGGGCATCATTGGCAGGACGGGTCTGTCGTCTGACCTCGTTTTGAAAGGCAGCATCTTTAATGAGTTCTGAAAAATGGGCTCTGCTTTCAGGGAGATAGCCATCATGCAGATGGCTAAGAACTGTCTGTTCAGTGAGTTGATGACGCTTAAGATGTGGAGAAAAGGGAGCAGGATCCAGGGAAAAGACCCGGCACACATCCAAGAAATCTGAATTACCAGAGGGCAGAAAAACAATATCAGCACTGGTCTGACTGAGTCCCCGGTAGGCGCAACTGGCACCGGCCAGGGCCATTCGGCTCACATAGAGATATTCGATTTCAGGAATTTCTTTTCCGGGGAAGATGTGAGGAATAGACTCCTCCCAATATTTCTTAAATGTCCAGCCCTCCCGGGACAGGAAGAACACCTTGGTCACTCCAAGCTCCCGGCTGCGCACAGCTATCTGCTGCACAAAGGCACCGATCATCGGCCCCAGGAAACTGTAGCCTTCAATATAGAGCTGCTCCCGTTCAACATTCTCATATTCAAGGGGTTGCATAAGCTGCTGCAAGGCCCGACCACGCCAAAAGAGCCGACCATCACTGTAGTTTACAAGCCGCCTAATTACAGATTTACGACGTTTTTCCGAGGCATCGTGAAGAACCAACGCCTGAATTCCAAATTCCAGAGGACGCAGACCGTCAGAGACAGGGTTATCGCCCACATGCAGCCAGCGGGTGGGATCAAGATCATACTCTTTTTTCAGGAGTGGGAAGGCCTTTCCGGAGGCCTTGGCCAGAAAGGTGTCTGCTGAAGAGATTATATCATCCACCAGCCCAAGAAAGCCTGCGTGCTTAACAAAGCGTTTGAGATAAATGGCAGGGAGATAGATATCTGAGACGATAAGGATTTTCTTACCCTGTTCTTTCAGCTCGTGTAACCAGTCGATAAACTCGCCACGGGGTACCAGCATGGAGTTTTCCATGGCAACTTCGTAGTCGGCAACACGGTCAAAAATCGTATCATTCTCATCCCCTCCAAATACCTGAGTGAGCATCTCCTTCATGTAGCGGGGATAGCAGGCCTCATGATCCTCGAACTTCTCTCCGGTCTCCTGGCGGTGACGTTTTTCAATGGTATCCCTCAGCTTCTGAACGCTGTCCTGACTCCAATCAAGCCCTCGCCCCTGAGCAATATCAGCAATAAACCGGGCAACCGGAAGCTTCACCAGATCCGGATCGTGGATACGACGGATAAGGAGGGTGTCAAAGAGATCAAAGGTGACCACATCGACACCTGCGGCAAGCTCCCTCCCCTTTTTAATCAGGGATGGCAGGGAGTAATGTTTCGGAATCTTCATATATGCAGTTTTTTTCTAATCTTATATTTAAAGGCAGAGACAAAACGTGCCCCACACTCACTGACACTGGGTTCTGCGTTTCTATCCCTTGGCCCTGCCAGGGCCATACGCACATCGTGCAATTCCTGCTGCAATTCAACCAGGCGCTCTGACCCGGCCTTGACATAGGTTCTATACTGTTCTGGAACCTTGGCCAGCATATACTTGCGGATCACATCCTGATCCTGCTCTCTGCCAAGTATGGCGGCCTCTCCCAGGGTATTCCCGTCGTGAATTCGATAGTAGAGCAGTTTCTCATGGGCAAGATAGTGAACCTGATCTGGAAAGGCCAGCATCATACGAAAGATAAAGTCATAATCGTGAAGGTAACGAAGGGAACAGAATTTTCCAACCTGCTCGGCCGCAGCCCGTGTCATAAAGAGGTTGGAGGTGGTAACCATAAAGTTGCCATTGAGGAAGGCACTGTAAATATCACCAGAGGAGAAGAAAAAATCACGGTTTTTTTTATGCCACACATTCCAGCCAAAATCGGGGTCAACAAACTCCTCCCCAGAATCGGAAATGGGAACCACATCTGAGAAGAGACACTGCGCCCCCGTTTCAGTCTGGACATCAAGGAGACACTGCAAACGATCAAGTGAATAGATATCATCTGAATTCAGGATGGCGATAAAGTCACCACGGGCCAACCCCATACCACGATTAATGGTGTTAAAGGCATCCTGATTTTCCTGGTGGAAATAGCGGATACGTTTGTCGTTATAGGCCTTAATCACATCGGCTGTATTGTCGGTGGAACCGTCATCAACAATAATCAGCTCAAAATCCTGACAACTCTGCTGCAAGACACTGTCTATGGCAGGGCCTATAAATTTTTCATGGTTATACGCGGGAATAACGACGGATATCTTCATGCAAAACCAATGGGGTTAAATAGGGTAGTAAGTGGAAAAACGGACAACGAGAACACAATACCGTACGAAGGGCAAATCCACAAGTTTTCCTTAATAGGCCTACAAGCCAGCATACCATTCAAAAAATGCGGTATGATCAATTCCGTTATCATCAAGTACCCCAATATTGTAGTAGGGATCACCTTTTTTCAGTACATCTTGCCAGCGTTTTTGAAAACACTGTTTTTCAGAATGCAGCATGGCAGCTTGTGGTGCTGTGTTCTGTGTCTCTTCCGAAACAAGCCAACGCCCCAAGGCATGGGGAGTATAGATATTTTCATAACCATTCTGCCGCAGCCGAAAACAGAAATCGGTGTCCGCAAGCAGATGCCCCAGAGAATCTTCATCAAAGCCATCACAGTCAATAAACGATTTTCGTTCCACCATAGCCAGATCCCAGGAAAGGGCCAGGACATTTTGAACACACTGTAGTCCGTTCATGTGTTGAGAACAACGCTGAAGGAATCTGGAATAATACAACTCTGACTCTCTACTTAAATCAGGTACTGTCTCAATGAAATCAACAGTCGAAAATGGCTGAACCCTCCCCCCGACCATACCACTCTTAGGATCAATACCATATTGCAGTAAAGCCTCAACCCACCTGTCTGTCTGAAGTTGCACCTGGGCATTTAGAAAGATAATATACTCAGCGGAACTCTCCCGAGCGGCAGCATTATAGTTGGTGGCAAGGCAATTCTCACCGGAAACCTCAACAAAACGAAGTACTCTGTCTAAAGAACGACAGGTCTCTTTTAAGGAAAGCATCTGTTCTTTACTCTCAACCACCACAATAAACTCAGTATCAGGATAAGTGGTACGGGTAAGGAGCATAGAAAACCAGTCATCAAACCCGCTCGTATTGCGATGGACTATTAATACAGCGACCCGAGGTGTAATCTGGATTTCTTTTTGTATCCGATAAAAGAACTTCCAATCTGTCAAAAGGACATCGGCCGCTATTTCTCGCCGTTTCAGGGCATTGGCAATGGCCAGCCTACCGGCCTCATCGGCATAGTCTTTCTGGTCATGATTGATAGAAGTGGAAGTTTCCGATGCCCTCCAATGGTAGAGCACTTCAGGTATATGAACAATACTCCGGGCCTTTTCAGAGAGTTTCAAGAACAGATCAAAATCCTGGGCACCATTTAAATCAGGATCAAAACCTCCGACTCTATCATAGAGATCTTTTTCAACCACAACAAAATGGGTCACATAATTATGACCAAGTAACAGCTCCTTATTGAAATCGGGCTTGGCAAAGACATTAAACCTGCTTCCATCCTCACCGATGAGATCTTCATCGCTGTAGTACAGGTCGGCTCCTTCACTATTTATTTTCTGTACAATGGTGAACAAACATTCTTCTGCCAATTCATC
>CAYWMZ010000042.1:0-10175 GCA_964459485.1 uncultured Desulfocapsa sp.
AACTCGTCGTTGTGTCCCCAACAAACCCAACCCCAAGTTCCACCAGTGTCGACACGCGTCCAGGGCCATCACCCACCACCATCCTCACCACACTCTCATCACAGAGCCCTGCCCCCGAAATCAAGGTATCACTCACATGAGACTCCACACTATCTCCTTCCTCAAGAACCGCAGCAATCCCACCCTGGGCTAAATTGGTGGCTGTATCCACATCCTTCTTTTTTGTCACCACCACCACCTCCCCCAGTTCAGCACTGCGCAAGGCAAAGGACAATCCCGCTATTCCACTTCCAATCACCAAAAAATCACTTTCCATACCGTTCTCCATAAAATGTTTCACGTGAAACATACCTAGACATAACCACAGCAACAACTTATCCTTGTGGCCTTGGAAAGGCAAGCGGATCTGTGAGAGAGCAGAAAAAAGATACAAAGAGGGCGTTTTTCAGTATGATTCGTTCAAAAAGATTGTTTTTGTGCTGGATTTGGGCTAAAAAAGAGAGACATGTGACAAGCAAGGCTAACTTTACTTGGAGGGGAGATGGGAAAGGCAAAAATTATCGCTATCGCAAACCAGAAAGGGGGCGTTGGTAAAACAACATCCGCCGTGAGTCTCTGCGCAGCCCTGGCTCGAAAGAGAAAAAACGTTCTTCTGGTTGATTCCGATCCACAGGGGAATGCATCCTCTGGGGTAGGCGTTCCACAGGGCAATGGAGCAGAACAGCTCTATCATTGTTACACCCAAAAAATTCCAATCAGTGATATCCTGATTGTACCGAATAAAAAGAACAAACTTACCCTGGCACCATCAGGAATAGACCTCGCCGCAGCAGAAATGGAACTCTTTCCTGTGGAAGAACGAGAGTATGTTCTTAAAAAAATGTTACACCCTGTACAGGATGATTTCGATTTTATTATTATTGACTGCCCCCCTTCCCTTGGTCTTCTAACCATAAACAGTCTCACGGCCGCTGATTCTGTATTAATCCCCATGCAGTGTGAGTATTTTGCAATGGAAGGGCTGTCCCAACTTATCAGCACTATACGCTCGGTTAAAAAATCGTTAAATAGAGAACTTTTTATTGAAGGTCTCTTACTCACCATGTTCGACAGACGAAACCGCCTCACCTTCCAGGTTGAAGAAGAAATAAAAAAACACTTCGGGGAGCAGGTCTTCAAGACAGTGATTCCACGAAACGTGCGTTTGAGTGAATGTCCTAGTCATGGGCAATCGGTTATTGAGTATGATGTCAAATCTACAGGTGCCAGGGCATACATCAAACTGGCAAATGAATTCATGGCAAGACAAAATTAGATGCCTACTTTTGACCGATTTTGTCAGAATATGTTGATGACCCATTACGGACTCTTGAGGATAATGCATCTCTAAAAAAGGGGCATTCCCGTAACTCACAAGATTTTCGAGTATCTGACCCAACCTAAAAGATATCATTGTTTCGATAATAAAAACCATCAGAATCCTGTTTACTATGAAATGACCGGGAATAGACTCATTGAAAGATACAGTAAATGACTCTTCAGTTCCTTTCACCTAAGAGTTGCTATAGGACTAACTGGTGATTTCAAAAACTTTCTATTTAAATTTGTTTAAGTGCTTCAACTAGGGGAAAAAGAAATGGCAAAAATGAAAGGACTCGGAAGGGGCGTTGATCTCCTCTTTAACCAGGAACAGGATGAAGAAAAATATTTTCTGTGTGACATCGAAAAAATCGTTCCAAACCAATTTCAACCACGAACCCATTTTGACGAGGAAAGTCTTGCAGAACTTGCAAACTCAATCAAGGAAAACGGCATAATACAACCCCTCATTGTGGCCACCAGTAGCAATGGAAGTTATGGTCTGATAGCAGGCGAAAGACGTCTCAGGGCCTCAAAACAAATTGGCCTGACAGAGGTTCCGGTAGTCATTCGAGAGGTAAGTGGGGATGACGAACTCCTTGAACTTGCCTTAATTGAAAATGTACAGCGCCAGGATCTTAATCCCATTGAGGAGGCCGAGGCCTACGAGAAACTCATCAAGGTATTCTCCTATACCCAGGAACAGGCAGCTGAGAAGGTGGGCAAAAAAAGATCAACGGTTACAAACCGTTTGAGACTCCTCCAACTCCCTGATTTTATAAGGAATGACATAGCATCAAAAAAGATAAGTGAGGGGCATGCCAGGGCCATATTGCGCCTCTCCAGTGACTCGGCATCAATGAAAAAAGCAAGGGATCAAATCATTGCCAAAGGGATGTCAGTTCGCCAGGCGGAGAAACTCACCTCAAGAATGAAGCAGGAGCAGAATGGCAGTCGTTCCCGGCAACCCCGTGAGACAACAACCCTGCCTGAATCTTTTTCGACCTCCCTGCTGAATCGTGTAACCAACAAACTGCATTCCAAGGTACAGCTCTTACAAAATGGAAGCAGGGGTAAATTAGAGATAGAATATTACTCCCTCGATGATTTAGAACGTGTCATTGATCTTATAGCTGGAGAGGAGTAAAGGAGAAGAGTTGAAATATGGCCATAGCACAAGTCACTATCATCCCCATTGGAGTGGGATCTTCTGTTGGAAATCATATCGCCAAGATTCAGGCAGAGTTAGAAAAATCTGATCTGGAATTTGAGATCAACGATATGTCCACGGTTATTGCGGGAGAATTTAAACAAATCCTTGAAATAGTTTCACGCCTTCATGAGATCCCTTTTAAAAATGGTGCAATGCGGGTAATTACAAATATCAGTATCGATGAGCGTAGGGATAAAGTTGTTCAACTAGGTGATAAGCTAAAATCACTTACAATTAGAAACCAGAAATAAACATCATGACAAAACCTGAAAAACAGAGAAGCATCTCTAAGATAACAGTTGTGTCTTTTGTCGTATTCCTCTCTCTTTTCATCTTTGGACTTAACAGTGGTGAGCCCAAAAGAGTACTGGAGCAGGCCTGGAATATTTGCCTGGATTGCATAGGAATTGGCTAGTCCGTTGATCGACTAACCAACAATTCATACAACATAAAGTCAACATATAACAATTTCCCATTCCCGGGACAATCCATGGAATCCATACGAAAACTGATCCAGATCATCTCAACATTTCTTACAAATGGCTATTTCCTCTTTCCCGGTACCAGAAATATATACCAGGGACAACTGAAAGTACTCTGCTCACCTGGCCTGAACTGTTACTCCTGTCCAGCATCAACCACTTATTGTCCAATTGGCTCTATTCAGCAACTGCTCCTAGGAATTCGTTTTTCACTGGAGACTGGATCATACTATTTTAGTTTTTATGTAGTGGGAACCATAGGCATTCTGGCTACAGCCACCGGTAGAATAGCCTGTGGATGGTTGTGTCCTTTTGGTTTAATTCAGGAGTTATTACATAAGATACCCAGTGGGGTAAGAAGAGAAGTGCCTGAAATATTACGTTATTTTAAGTATTTTATGCTTATTGCTTTTGTGATAGTCTTTCCCTTGGTTTTCGTGGGTGATTGGGGTATCGGAAAACCATGGTTCTGTAAGTATGTCTGCCCAGCAGGAACACTCGAGGCAGGGCTCCCCATGCTGCTATTGCAGCCGGACCTCAGGGCAACCCTTGGGGCCCTCTTCTACAACAAGTTATTCTGGATGATATTCTTTTTGGTGTGGAGTGTGTTTAGTTCACGGCCGTTTTGTAAGACTACCTGTCCGCTAGGAGCATTTTACGGCATGTTCAATAAGTTTTCTCTTATCAAACTGGATCTTATTGAAGATCGTTGTACGGACTGCGGTAAATGTGCCTCAGTGTGTCCCATGGGAATACAGTTTAACAAATCGGTTGGAAGTCCCGAATGTATAATGTGTATGCGATGTATGCGTGAGAGTTGCGAGTTTGGGGCCATTCATTTGACCTGTGGTAACCTCTCCCTCACAGCAAATCGTAGACTTCCGAAGAAAGACCCTCAGATACAACTCTAAGAATCATAGATAATAAGGAATTTGTATGGAAATGAAAAAGGATTTGAGATAGCTTAGTATCGAATACAAATTGAAACTATTTATAGTTGTTTTGAACCATTTATTTATACCTAATTCTTAAGATCGTTTATATTTTATTCCTCAATTATTTTGGGAATACTGTTTAAAAACTCCAATCAGTAACGGACAACTACCAATGTTAAAAACATTTAAGCGCCCACGTTTGTTAGCACTCACTTTCCTTTTCATTTTTCTCTTTGCTGGTCATTGTGTTGCTAAAATGAGAAGTATAAATGGTGAAAAGGTGCAACTCAGGTCTGGCCCCGGCACATCATATTCCGCCAAATGGGAGTATGGAGATGGATTTCCGCTCAAGGTATTGACCCATAAGGGAAGTTGGGTGAAGGTGAAAGACTTTGAGGGAGACACAGGATGGGTATTTAAAAAATACCTCACTTCCAAGTCCCATATGATCGTTAAGGTAAACAAGGGCAAGAAGAAAAAGATTAATATCCGCAGTGGACCGGGTACTAAGTATAAGGTTGTGGGTAAGGCCTATTACGGGGTGGTTTTTCAAACTATAGCCCAAAAAAAAGGCTGGGCCAAAGTAAAACATGAAAGCGGCCTGATGGGATGGGTTAAACGCAGTCTCCTATGGGGGTATTAGAATCAGCTAAAAGTAAAAGCATATTTAATGCAATTTTTATGTATCTTCATTCGCTGTTTAAAAAAATACCTGCATAGAAAAAAAAAGACCCGAACAGTCTCGTGACTGTTCGGGTCTTTACGTTCTGGCGGAGAAGGAGGGATTCGAACCCTCGGTGGAGTCTAACCCCCACATTCGCTTAGCAGGCGAACACCATCGGCCTCTCGGTCACCTCTCCAAGTCTGGCGGAGGAAGTAGGATTCGAACCCACGGTACTTTCGTACAACGGTTTTCAAGACCGCCGCCTTAAACCACTCGGCCATTCCTCCAGATTGCTCCCTTTTACCATCTGCATAGCAAAGTGTCAATAAGTAGCGAACCCCAATAGGAGCAAGTTTTGGGAATAATAATATTACCGATGCTGACGGATAATTAACAAAATAGTACACAAACCTATTTTAACATGTGACATATATGTAAATAAGTTGTATGAGCTAGGGTTGTAAATACCATTTAGAAAATTTAAATACCTGTTAGCATAAATTATAACGAAAATGATACGCGGAAACGATATAAGTTCACAACTTGAAGATTTGAGTTGCCTCTATGAAATCACCAAGAGTTTAGCCTCATCCACAGATATTAAAGAATGTCTTCAGCAGGCCATGCAAACAATTGACTCCATGAAACATATGGAAAATGGAACGGTGACAATAATCAATCCAACCACCGGCCGACTTGAAATCGAAGTGGCCCATGGAATTAATGCTGAAGGAAGAAAACGAGGCAAATATCAGATTGGAGAGGGCATAACAGGAAAGGTTGTTGCCTCCGGTTCACCAATTATCGTTCCTCATATTGCAGCAGAGCCTATGTTTCTCAACAAGACCCGAGCTAGAGGAGATCTCAGCATTCAGGAACGATCCTTCATCTGTGTACCGATCCGCGACGGAAAACAGGTCATAGGGGCCCTGTCGATTGATAGAATATATACCGAAGGCTTGACAGAACAGGCCGATGCGGATCTCCGCTTTCTGACCATACTGAGTAGTCTAATCGCCCAGACAACCCATAGAATTCAAACCGTTAACCAGGAACAGGATGAGCTCCGGGTGGAGAACCTGAAACTTAAAAGGGAGTTATCTGAAAAAAATAAGATCAACGATATCCAGGGAAACTCCAGTAAGATGCAAGAGGTCTATGAGATGATACACAGGGTGGTCAACTCAAATGCAACAGTCCTTTTGAGGGGTGAATCTGGTACAGGTAAAACCCTGGTAGCGAAGGCCCTGCATTATAATTCAAGGCGATCTGAGAAACCCTTTATTGTTGTCAACTGTTCAGCCCTGCCCGAAACCCTACTGGAAAGTGAACTTTTTGGTCACGAAAAAGGCGCTTTTACAGGAGCTACAGAGCGAAAGATCGGTCGTTTTGAACAGGCTGAAGGTGGTACCCTGTTCCTTGATGAGATTGGAGATATCAGCCATACTGTACAGGTAAAGTTGTTAAATGTTGTGCAGGAAAGAACTTTTCAACGTCTGGGCTCCGGTACATCCATCGAATGTGATGTTCGTCTTGTTGCTGCCACTAACCGTGACCTTGAAAAGGCGGTGCAGGAGAAGCACTTTCGAGAAGATCTCTATTACCGGCTCAATGTTTTTCCTGTTTATATGCCAGCCTTACGAGAGCGTCGAACTGATATACTTCTGCTCTCTGAATTTTTCCTCGAAAAATATTCAACAGAGAACGGCCATGATATAAAACGCATCTCCACCCCAGCAATTGATATGCTTATCCAATACCATTGGCCAGGAAACGTAAGAGAGCTACAGAACTGTATGGAACGAGCCGTTCTTATCTGCGACGGGGACACCATTAAAGGTGTACACCTCCCCCCAACGCTCCAGACGCCAGATTCAATGGAATCTGGGAGAAATCCTCTGTCACTTTCAGTATCTGTTGAGAATTTTGAAAAAGATATTATCGTTGAGGGATTAAAACAGAATGGCGGCAACCAGACTAAGACCGCAAAATACCTTGATACCAGCCTCAGGATTATCAACTATAAAATACATCAGTACAATATAGACCCAAAACAGTATAAGATCCGAAAGTAATGAAACTTCTCCTCCATGTGTGCTGCGCACCCTGCACCACCTTCACCCTAAATAATTTACGGGCACGCAACATTGATGTCAGTGGCTATTTTTATAATCCAAACATCCACCCCTATCGAGAGTTTAAAAGACGTCTGGCCACATTGCGTGACTTTTCCAATGAGAAAAATTTTTCAGTAGAAATGGACACGGAATATGGCCTCACAGAATATCTGCGCCAGGTAGTTTTCAATGAAAAGGACCGATGTGCCATCTGCTATCGCATGCGCCTTGAAAGAACAGCTCTTAAAGCCGTTAGATCGGGTGCAGACGCCTTTTCAACTACTCTTTTATACTCACGCTACCAAAACCACTCAGCAATCAAGAAAACTGCTGAGGAGATGGCTGAGAAGCATGGTATTAAATTTTATTATGAAGATTTCCGTAGTGGTTGGCAGGAGGGTATTGATCGTGCTATAGCCATGGATCTTTATAGACAACCTTACTGTGGATGTATCTACTCTGAACAGGAACGCTACGATAAAAAACTTCAAAAGAAGCTTCGAAAAGAAAGAAATTTTTAATTTAATATATAAGAGGAACACTATAATGGCCGATATCTTAGTGCTGGCAACAACGAATAAAAACAAGGTAATAGAATTCCAGGAAATGGTCAAAGATCTCCCGGTGGAGATACGCTGCATCGCAGATTTTGGGCCTATTCCTGAGTGTATTGAAGATGGAGAAACATTTGAGGAAAATGCCTACAAAAAGGCACTTCATACGGCAAAGATCCTTGGACTTCCAGCCATTGCCGATGATTCGGGTTTGGAGGTTGAGGCCTTAGGGGGAGCCCCGGGCGTCTATTCTGCCCGTTATGCTGGAGAAAAGGCTACGGATGAAGAAAATTGTAAAAAGCTGCTGCGTGAGATGGACGGCAAAAGTAACCGCAAGGCAGCCTTTCAGTGTGTCCTTTCCATAGCTGTCCCTTCTGGACCAGCACTTACCTATGAAGGAAGGTGTGAAGGGACTATCCTTCAAGAGAAACAGGGCGAATCGGGTTTCGGCTACGACCCGCTTTTCTACTACGAGCCCTTTGGCAAGAGTTTTGCTCAGTGTGGTAGGGAAGAAAAAAACAAGGTCAGCCACAGGGGAAAAGCCTTAGCCACCCTTCGCGAGGAATTTGATAAGGTTCTCATCTGGTTAAACCAGCGACTAGCTGAAGAGAAGCCACCAAAACCTGATCACTCCGAATTTGAAAATAATGACTGGTCCAAATAGATAATTGAGATCCCCCCCGATCACTTACTAAATGTTTAGAAAAATCCAGTAACCTGATCGGGGACTCCTTAAAGAAATGCTTTTTTATTGAAAAGATCACATATTCTTTGAAAGAAAATCGTCCATTTTTGCTTTATCTACAGCGATATCAAGTGCAATTAACTCTCCGTTAAAAAGCATATTCGTTGAACTCCTGAAACCATATGGGAGTGCCTCTGGAGAATCAGTTCTAAAAATTTCCACCTCAAGATCGTCACCGTATTTTTCCTTCATTGCCTCGGCTACACCCATAGCCTTTTTGCAACTCATTCAGGCCGGGTTCCCACTATGAAACAATACTAGTTTGGCCATTTTTCCCCCTGTTATATTAAAATTATTTCTTAATTTACATAGTTGAATGGTTCTGTTTCACTCCTAATAGTGTATCACTCTTCTATACTTCTTCTAAACCTTTTGATCTGATTTGTACGAATTTGATCCATATCTAGGTGATATATGTCGCTTGGAAAGAGAAATTCAGCAACCCCTGTATCAAATATACGTTTAACCTCATACTCGTCGTGGGCGACATCACGCTGGTAAATATAATTGAGATATGATCGATTAGTGTGGATAATAAATTCAACCCGCATCCCACCAAGCCGTGCAAAGAATTTCAGCATAGTAGTTTTTCTTGAACTCCCGGTTGCTGAAGATTCGTAATTTCCACCAGTCAACGTGTCACTTATATCTTCAAGGGTCATAAAAGAGTCAGCATTTAATGCTGACTGGGTAAGGTGTCTTAGAAAGGATTTTACCTCGCCAACAGAGTTAAGAACAGCCATCAGACCAAGTTCATCATCCACCGCAGTTGCTGGATTTTTTTCGTTTTTCCTGAGTAATTTAATAACTTTCGCTGCTGGGGGTTTTTTCCTGATTGTTACATAGATGGGAATTTCCCGCGATTTAAACAAAAAACTGCGTCGTTTAACAAGGGTAAGTTTTTCCCCTTTAAGCAGATTTTTTTTAAGGGCCTCAGCTTCACTCAAAACTTCCACAGATTCACAACTAAAATCCTTTTTCAGGTGTTTGCTGAAGAGATAATTAATATTCAGGTCACCAATTTTAAGGCTGGGACTCCACACATGGACATTAAGAAATGTAATAAAATCTGAGAACTTCTGTTCGATTTGAGTTTCACGTTCACGCTGATCGATAAGCCCTGCCAAATTCATAAGAACCAGTTTTCTTTTGGCCTCAAAACGTGCTTTTTTATGATAGCGTTCATCAAAACAGGTAAGCAACAGATTAACTGGATTGTGGCTGGTCTCAATTTCATTACTGGTTTCTATATGAGAACCATAGGGTGCGAGAACCTTTGATCGTAAGGAGTTTATAACATCATCTGCTGTCTGGGCATAGTCATTGAGATAACGCTTAATATCCTGATGACTGAAATCTATCCCAAACATATTTCCGAGAAGAATATTGGCCCGCTTGGTGGCGAGCTTCCTCCTGTTGGAGTCATGGAGCAGTGTTAATATCTCATCATAGTTAGAAACCCCTAAAAAATCGAATATTTGGTTACGAACAGCACGGTACTTGGTATAGAGGAGTTGATCACCTTCGAGTTTTAACACCCAGGCCTTGGCCTCCTTAGAAAAGGGATGCATAAATGGAGGATTTTCTGTAACGCAAAAAGGACCGTCCTGTAGCATTGCAGTGAAAATTGATTCTTTATTTAATATGGCCATAAATAATCACTTTTTTCATGTAGAAGGGACAAATAAAGAACAAGGAGAAGACGGGTGATAGAGACTGAAAATAAGGTGTAAATGGCCGTTCTATTCATTTTTTAACTGACGGGTGAGGAGATCGATTACGGCAATAGAACACTTTTTGTCCTCATAGAGTATCTGGTACACCTGTTCGAGAATTGGCATATCCACATCCATGCTGGAGACCAGATCGTGGACAGATTTGGTGGTTTTTACCCCCTCTGCAACCATATCCATCTCTTTAAGAATCTGCGGTAACTTCTTTCCCTCACCAAGTTTCAGTCCAACTGTTCGGTTTCGGCTCAGATCACCAGTACAGGTAAGAACCAGATCACCCATACCAGACAGCCCAGAAAATGTTGCAACATCCGCCCCCATGGCCACTCCCATACGGGTTATTTCAGCAAGGCCCCTGGTGATAAGTGCTGCT
>CAYWMZ010000043.1:0-10109 GCA_964459485.1 uncultured Desulfocapsa sp.
AAGATGGGGGGAATGGTATTTCTGAAGAGGCGCAGGAGACCATATTTGAGGCCTACGACAGGGGAGACAGCAGAAAATATAACCCTGTAGAGGGGACAGGGCTAGGCCTTGCAATCAGTACCGAATTTGTCCAACATATGGGGGGCAGGCTATGGCTTTCAGAAAGTAATTCCAGTGGCTCCACTTTCTGTTTCACCATAGTTTGCAAGGTAGTTGAGAGGAGCGAACCTGAGGCCGAAACGGCCCTGGCCTCCCAACTTAAGCATAGCCTTAGCGGAATACGTATTTTTCTAGCTGAAGATGAATTTATCAATCAACGGATCATCTCTGCCTATCTTGAGGAGCAGGGGTGTAGCGTCATAGTGTGCGCAGACGGCCAGGAACTTCTCGATACCATGGAGAAGACTCAGGCCGATATCATCCTTATGGATATTCGAATGCCAATATTAAACGGCATAGAAACAACAAAGATCATAAGAGCGACTGAAAAGAAAGAGGGCCGCCTTCCCATTCCCATTGTGGCCCTTACCGCCCAGGCCACAACAGATTTTGAAGAAAAATGCAGGCGTGCCGGAATGAACGATTATCTCACCAAACCCATTCCGCTTAAGAGGCTCATCACCATTATCAGCAAGCTTATCCGTAAATAAACATAACTCGCCTAGGTAGGGGTACCTGAGAACAGTCAGCTGGCAGTTATTTTGGCCAGTGCCTCTTCGTAACGGGCTCTGGTCTTTTCTATAATATCTTGTGGAACCTTGGGGGCAGGTGGGTTCTTATCCCAATCAAGGCCCGAGAGATAGTCACGCAGGAACTGTTTATCAAAGCTTGCCTGTCCCTGTCCTGGCGCATACTGATCCAAGGCCCAGAAACGTGAAGAATCCGGGGTAAGTACTTCATCGATAAGGATAAGTTTTTTCTCCGGGCCAAGCAGGCCCAGCTCAAACTTGGTATCGGCAATGATAATCCCCTTGGAACGGGCATAATCTGCGGCCCGGCTGTAGAGTTCTATACTAATCTCGGATATTTTTGCAGTCTGCTCCCGCCCTAACAACTCTTCCATGGTACTGACTGAGATATTCTCGTCATGATCACCAAGATCCGCCTTAGTTGAGGGGGTGAAGATGACCTCTGGAAGTTTATCTGATTCCTGAAGGTTGTCTGGGAATTCAAATCCACACACCGTGGTATTTTTCTGATAAGCCTTCCAGAATGATCCTGAAATATAGCCTCGCACAATACACTCCACACTGAGGGGGGCAGTTTTGTGTACCAGCATGGATCGTCCTTCAAGTTCCTTGGCATATGGTCTACACACCTCAGGATACTCACTAACATCGGCACTGATGAGATGGTTATCCACAACATCGCCCAGGAGATTGAACCAAAACAGGGACAAGGCCGTCAGCACTTTGCCCTTACCGGGAATGGCATCAATCACCACATCAAAAGCGGAGATACGATCTGTGGCCACCATTAACAGTTTGTCGTCATGTCCGGGGATGGCGTACATATCACGCACCTTTCCGCGATGGACGAGTTCCAGATTTTCGTAATTTGTTTCCAGTACCGATTCAGTCATTTAGCTGCTCCCAATAAAAAAAAAGGGGGACGAAAACCAGCGGTCCCCTCCCCCATATACTCCATTCACCATGAACCCGTTTTTAACGATTTACAGGTTGAGTTTTCCTTTTACAGCATCAATCACGGCATCACTTGAGGTCGCTGGAACACTCATCAAAAGACCTGCTTCCTGGTAAAAACCAATCAGGGGGGCAGTCTTCTCATTATAGGTGGCCAGACGGTGGCTGATAGCCTCTTCGGTTTCATCTTCACGCTGAACAGCCTTAGCACCACATTTATCACAAATCCCCTCAACTTTGGGAGGATTGGATTTAACATTATAAATGGCCTGACAATCAGGGTTTTCACAGGTGCGACGGGTACAGAGCCTGTCGAGAATGATATCTTTGGGCACATCAATATCAACGGCCATATCAAGTTTGATATCAAGTTTTTCAAGGAGGGTCGTGAGTTCCTCTGCCTGAGGGATAGTACGAGGAAAGCCATCCAGCAGAAAACCTTTTTCGCAATCTGACTCCTGTAGGCGATTCTCCATGATCCCCATAATAAGTGAATCCGGTACCAGATCCCCACGTTTCATGTATCCCTCTGCCTCTTTACCAAGTTCAGTGCCTGCGTTAACAGCGCCACGGAGGATATCCCCGGTTGAGATCTGAACGGACCCATCGACGGCGGTGAGTAATTTGGCTACAGTTCCTTTCCCGGCACCAGGGGCGCCCAAAAGAATAAGTTTCATGCTATTCTCCTAATGTTTCTTTGAATTGTCTGCTTTACACAGTGGATTTGCAAAATTTGAGGCAAAATATATACACTTTCTAGATATAAGCAACACCAGAAAGCACTGCTCATAAAAATTCAATCACCAAGTTCCAGCTCCTGCAGTGGTGGGACACCCTCCGGAATTCTAAGGTGATAGCTGGCCTGATTTACACAACGTGGATTCTCGTAGGAAACCAGTTCTGCTGTGAGGGAACCAATGGCAATTTTAGAATTGATACGGACAGGGATGCGGCAGGGATCATTACTGAGCCAGATAACCGTATCGCCACTCTTATCATAGAGTCCTTTAAATTTCATAATAGGCATCACCGGCAAGACATTCATGGCACCCCGAACGGTATCATATATGCGCTCTTCCACACCTGTACGAACTACCACTCCATACCGTTTACCATCCACAAATGTGGGGACAATCTGAGGTCTATCTGGACTTAGGAGCAGGGATCTGGTGATGAAAAATGATGAAAACTCATTGTGAACCGAACCGGTAACGCTATAAACAACAGCTGTTTCATCATTTTTACGATAGCGAATCTGGCCAGTTTTCTGGTCATATTCGGTAATCCTGTGAGCCGTATAGCCCGATCCTTCACGTTGGGTAACTTCGTAACGAGTCGGGAGCCCGTCTTTGCCATGAATCCGGGTAACAAAGCTATCATTCACCGGATAAAAAAAATGAAAAAATCCGGAATCTTTCACATCAACAGACAGGTCGTAGCTGTCTGACTCGTTGGATACCTTGCGTAACTCGATACGCATCTCACCTATTTTAATCCCTCCACTCCAGGATATTTTATAGGCAAGTTTCTCGCCACCCTGATAGATGATATTGGCTATATCTGAATCAATTTCTGCATCCGTAAAAGAAGAATCAGCTGCAAAAGCCATAGAGCAGTACAGCGCAACGGCCAGGAACCCAAGAGAACCAAATACGGTTTTCACGACTTCTCCAAGAGCAGGGAGAGATAAGTAGCAATAAAGAGCAGCAGACTAATGATTCCGTTCATGGAAAAAAAAGAACCTTTGATCTTCGAAAGATCCTGCGCATTCACCAGACTGTGTTGATAGAGAAGGAGTCCTGCCGTGACCAGAAGGCCAATAAAATATATTATATTAAGCCCGGCCTGAGCTCCTGCAAGGGCAAAAAGAACGATGGCGATTACATGAAATACGGCAGCCAGACGAAAGGCATTACCAGCCCCTATAAGTGAAGGGAGCGAGTGCAAACCTGCCCCACGATCAAATTCTGCGTCCAGACAGGCGTAGACCGTATCAAACCCCGCAACCCAGAAGAGAACAGCAGCAGACAAGGCCCAGGGATACTGATCAAGTGTTCCCTGTACCGCAACCCAGCCACCAAGTGGCGAGAATGCCAAGGCCACGCCTAGCACCAGATGGCAGCAGGAGGTGAACCGTTTGGTAAACGAATAAAAAAGTGTGAGCCCTAAAGCCAGGGGTGCCAGCTTCAGAGTAAGGGGGTTTAGAGACCAGGCGGCATAAAAAAAGAGCAGCCCTGCAACGACTACCATAAGCCAGGCCTCTATGCCTTTAACAGCTCCTGCGGGTATGGCGCGCGAGGCAGTACGCGGATTGGCAGCATCAAACCTGGCATCCACAATTCTATTAAATCCCATAGCACAGGTCCGGGCACCCACCATGGCAAGGACAACCTTCAAGGCTGTCATTAGATCGGGGGCACCCCGCCCGCCAAGAAAAGCACCCATCAGGGCAAAGGGCATGGCAAAGATGGTCAGCTTAAATTTGATCATCTCAAGAAGGACGGCAATCTTTTTAAACATCAGTGCTGATTCCCCCAGCGTTTTCGTTTGTTCATGGTGAGCCCCAGTTGATCTCCTAAGCGCCATGAAAAGGTGAGTGCCGCTTCCTCCATGTTCTTGGGCTTCAGATAAAATCCAGGGTGAGGGGGACAGATGGTGGCACCTGCATCATGGGCCGCCAGCATATTTTTAAGGTGCGTTCTGTTCAACGGAGTCTCTCGGGTCACCAACAGGAGACGCTTATTTTCCTTGAGGATTACATCTGCTGCCCGGTGTACAAGATTTGCTGTCATTCCGGAGGCAATGGCAGCGAGAGTACCCATGGAGCAAGGCAAGACTACCATTGCATCATATCCGGCAGAGCCAGATGCGGGTGGAGCTGCAAAATCGCCACTATTAAACCATTTGGTAACTCCTGGGAGTTCTTCAGGGCCAATGCCCTCCTCAATCTGTAAAACCTTAGCACCCGATTCAGAACAGATACCGTGGACAATCATTTCCTCTTCCGCAATCATCGCCAGAAAAGAGCGTAAATAGACCATGGCTGAGGCACCCGTCACCGCAACAAGGATTTTTTTCATGGGGATACCATCACTGTTCAAGGATACGCAGAGGCACAGAGAGTGGTGATGCCTCTTTACGTTTAATCAAGTAGCCAAAAAACTTCTCAAGAGCCATTATTTTACGTGCCCCCAGATCATGCTCAATGGCACGCAAATACACATAGCATTCGTCAGGGTGCATGGGAATACGTGGGGCCACAATTTCACAGATGGACTCAAGGTTCTCCTGCCCCGCTCCCCTACAACTCAAAAACTCCCGGTGGATAGCCGCAACGGTTTCAGGTTCCCTGACACAAAATTCCTCACGAACGGCACACACAGCAAAGACAAAGGGCAGATCGGTATATTGACACCAGACCTCAGCCAGATCCAGTCTATACGGATAATCACCAGAGGCAGACAAGCGCAGGGCTTGGTCGCCTATGGCCAAGACTCCACTGGCTGCATCCGCCTCCACACCATCCACATCTCCAACATGATATATGGGATTAACATGAAAGAACTCTTCCAGGATGATCTTTACCAGGCTCACCGAGGTTTCCGACTGCCGGCTGAGTAGGATATTTTTCCCCTCGAGTTCACGTGGAGGAACCCGTAAAAAGAGGATAACGGAACCAACCGAGCCATTGGCACTGATGGAAAGATCACTGAGAATGCGATATTCCAGAGGACGCTGTCCGTACTCATAGGAGGAGACAAACCCAAGATCAAGTTCACCTTTTGCCAACATGTGGTTCAAGGCAGAGGGCGGTGCTTCAACAACCTGCCATTGCTCTGGATGCTGGCGACTCTTCCACGTTTCGTATATGGGAGCGGTATTGATGAAATTCACCATGCCGATTCTGGCCTTAGTCATATATCAATCTTCCTCCATGACATACTTCAATCCTTGGGAACAGAGAGCCATTCAACACTCTCCGGCCTGCCGCAGGATATCAAACGCTCAAGGAGCTGGGAGCCGTTCCGGAGCTTTTCATAATGCGGACCACGAACATGAATAATTTTAGCACTGCGCCCCTTGGCAAGGGTTCCAAATCGGTCTTCACGATGCAGGGCTCTGGCACCTCCAAGGGTTGCCATCTTGAGTATGAGCTCATCAGACACGGAGAGGTGGTTGGCACGAAGCAGGGTCATCTCTTCCCAAATATCGGGAACGGGATTGGAGGTGATAGAATCGGTACCAATGGCTGGAAGTATCCCTTGCTCTAAAAATTGTTCAAGGGGAGCTACTCCCACAGAGAGAAAACGATTACTTCCAGGACAGACGCAGATATGGGCCTGTGATTCTGCGATGATCTTAATATCTTTCGCACTGAGGTGTACACAGTGGACACAAATGCTGTACTGATCGAGGAGTTCGAAATCCTTGAGGTAAGAGAGAACACAACTGGTATCGATTCCCGGGATGGGAAAACTTCCATCAAAGCCGTTTCTCTCCTTTAAAAATTTTGCAAAGCAGCCCTGAGCCCTGGTCAGAAGCAGATACTCATCACTATTTTCCGCCAGATGAATAGAGAATAGAAAGTGCAGCCGCTGACTCCTTTTCTTTATATATCGAAGTAAGGCGGGAGTTGTTGAATAGGGGGCATGCCCGGTTACAGCAATAGAATCTGACAATTCATCAATGCTTCTCATGGCTGCAGATTCCGCATCCCTGGAAGGGCCAAGCATTTCAAGGAGAGAAATAATTTCAACACCACTGGTATTCAATCCTTCAAGCCGGGTGTTTCCGGTATCGAGGAGTAAACCAACACCAGATGCCTTTTGCTCCTGAACTGCAACTATCGCTGCTTCCAGAATCTCGGCCTGAGAGAATCCTGCCTCCTCACGAATGCATAGAAGAGAAGAGATCCAGTCACACATACTGCTTTCAGGAGATTTTGGGGTAACGGGCCCGAAGGCTGAAAGTTCGAGATGTATGTGGGCATTGACCAGAGCGGGAAGTAAAACCCCCGCGCATTGACTCACCATTACATGGGGATGACGCCGGGAAATATCAGCGAATGCGCCCACGTCAAGAATGGTTTCACCATCAACAAGGACGGCACCATCGGCTATAACAGGTTCCGCAACAGGAACCACCCACGGAGCCCTGAAAAGTCTACAGGATGAGTTAAATGCGAGAAGTGACACTGTCGCTACTCAGCCCACAAGAGTGTAGTCCATAAGACGCTGTCTCGGTGTGAAGCCGGCATCTGTCACCAGTCTTCTAATCTCTGCCTCAGAGAGGCGAAAGCTGACTCCTGCTGCTGCCACAACATTTTCTTCTATCATGGTGGAGCCAAAATCATTGGCACCAAAGAAGAGGGAAAGCTGAGCCACTTTGGGCCCTTGTGTCACCCAGGATGCCTGGACGTTATCGAAATTATCCAGGTAAATACGGGAGAGGGCCAACATCCGCAGGTAGGCATATCCGCTGGTCTTCTCGATGACTACCTGTTCCATAAGTGCTGTATGATCCGGTTGGAAGGGCCAGGGGATAAAGGCGGTAAATCCTCCTGTTCGCTCTTGGAGTTCACGCAGCCTGCGCAAGTGTTCCAGCCGTTCCGATACGGTTTCCACATGACCAAACATCATGGTGGCAGTGGTACGCAGACCCTGATTATGAGCCTCCTCCATAACTGCAATCCACTGATCAGCACTGCATTTTCGAGGTGCGGTGGATTCCCGTACCCTGTCACAGAGGATCTCAGCCCCTCCTCCAGGGATGGAGCCAAGCCCTGCTGCGCAAAGCCGTTTGATTACTTCAGCGATGGAAAGTTTTGAAATTTCTGCAAAATGGTGAATTTCAGGAGGGGAAAAACCGTGAATATGAATTCCGGTCTCCTTCATAAAGCGGAGCATATCCTCATAGTATTCAAGGCTGAGGTCAGGATGCAAACCGCCTTGCAGGAGGATCTGGGTTCCACCCAAGTCTTGTGTTTCCTGAATTTTCTGAGCCAGCTCTTCCTTGGTGAGAAGATAGCCGCCATCCTCTTCAGGGGCCTTAAAAAAGGCGCAAAACTTACAGGCAGAGACACAGATATCGGTGTAGTTGATGTTACGATCTACCACATAAGTAACATTTTTTTCAGGATGGAGCTTCTCTCTGATTCCATTTGCAAGAAAGCCAAGTTGATAAAGATCACCACTTTCGTGGAGCTCTAAAAACTCTTCATCACGAAGCCTGCCACCGGATAAAATCCTTTCACAAAGGTCACTGAATTGTCGTTCCTGCATGGATGCTACCTGTTAGCTAATCACACTTGTTTGCAAAAGAACCTGAACAAAGCTTCAGGAACCTTAGACGTTAATGGGTCTGAATGGTATTGTAGAGGGTATCACGCTCGATGGCCACACGACCGGATTCCTGAATGAGTTTCACCAAGGTGGTGGAGCCAATGGCCTGTTCAGTCTCAGCACCTGCCATATGGGTAATCACCTCTTCCTTAACAGTGCCGTCCATGTCATCTGCTCCAAAGGAGAGGGCTATCTGAGCGATTTTTGGCCCAACCATGACCCAGTAGGCCTTGATATGCGGAAAATTGTCCAGCATAAGCCTGGCCACTGCAATATTTTTGAGATCATCCATCCCCGTGGTCTTTGAAATGTCAGACATCTCAGTATTTTTGGGATGGAAGGCCAGGGGGATAAAGGCCAGAAAGCCCTTGGTCTCATCCTGGGCCAGGCGCAGGGCATCGAGGTGCTCCACACGCTCTGCCATGGTCTCTATGTGACCATAGAGCATGGTAGCATTGGTGTGTAAGTCGTGCCTGTGGGCCTCCTGGGCGACCTCTATCCACTCTTTACCGGGAAGTTTCTTGTCACAGGTAAGTTCACGGATACGGGGTGCGAATACCTCCGCCCCTCCACCCGGAATGGATCCAAGCCCTGCACTTTTAAGCAACTCCAGGGTATCACCAATGGATTTTTCAGCAAGCCCAGCAAGGTGGGCAATCTCAACGCAGGTAAACGCCTGGATATGGACATCAGGCCGCACCTCTTTAATGCCCTGGAGGAGATCAATGTAGTAGGAAAATGGTAAATCCGGATGAATACCACCAACCATATGGATCTCGGTGATAGGTTCATCGAGACGATCACGAACCTTTTGCTTAACGGTCTCAAGATCCATCTCATAAGCCTGTTCGTGGTCTTTATCCTTGCCAAAGGCACAAAACTTACAAAGATTCGTGCAGATATTAGAATAATTTATATGCTGATTATAAATAAAATAGGTGTTGTCACCATTCATTCTGTTACGAACCAGGTTAGCCATATAGCCGAGTGCCAGAATATTGTTGGAGTTATACAATCGTACTCCATCTTCACAGGAGAGCCGCTCTCCGGCCTCAACCTTTTCAAGAATATCGCCAAAACCTGCACTTTCAATAAATTTTTTCATGATCCTGCCAAAAAATAAAACAATGATTGGGAGTGGCAATGTAGACTACCACCATAAAAAAAAAGCCGGGAAAAATCTCCCGGCTTAATATACTGCAAATAAATGAATTGTTAATCTAAAAAGAATTTTAATTTATCCCTGCGGCTGGAATGACGGAGGCGGTTCAAGGCCTTTTTCTCTATCTGTCGAATACGTTCACGGGACACATTAAAACGCTTGCCAATCTCTTCCAGGGTGTATTCAGCCTTTTCACCAATACCGAAACGGAGACGAATAATCTTCTCTTCCCTTTCACTTAAGGTTGCGAGAATCTCTTCAACCCGTCCGGAAAGCTCTCGATTCTGTACGGCCTCATAGGGAGACTGAGACTCCTGGTTTTCAAGAAAATCTCCCAGTGTGGAATCGTCATCACCAACAGGAGTCTCCAGGGAAATTGGTTCCCGGGATGCTTCGAGAATGGCTAGGATCTTGTCCATGGGGAGATCAGTGTTCTTGGAGATCTCAAGTGGAGTGGGCTCACGACCAAGTTCTTTATAAAGCGCATAAAATGCCTTAAAAAACTGGCTTCTCAGTTCCAGGAAATGAACAGGCAAGCGGATAGTACGGGTCTTGTCCAGTATTGCCCTGGTAATGGCCTGACGAATCCACCAGGAAGCATAGGTGGAAAATTTATTCCCCTTGGTATAATCGAAACGAAATACTGCCCGCATCAGACCCAGATTCCCCTCTTGAATAAGATCAGCCAGGGTAAGTCCTTGATGCATATATCGTTTTGCAATGGAGACCACAAGACGAAGATTGGCGCGAATCATGCAATCTTTGGCCACTTCAATGGATCTGGAGTAGGCCTCAATTCTGGTCTGTAGCTCTATCAGATCGCGACACTCAGAGTGTTTTTTTGCAGCACTGATAACACTGTAACGCATGAAGTTGAGCTGCTGCTTTTTGGGCTTAAGGGTGGGATCCCTTTTTTCCCAGAGGACAATGCGGCTACAGAGGAGTTCCAAATCCTTAACACCG
>CAYWMZ010000044.1:0-9960 GCA_964459485.1 uncultured Desulfocapsa sp.
GGCATGGCAAAATCCCCAGGAGATAATCTTTCCCGATCATTTTACGGAAGAGATAGAAAAAACAGGTACCCGCGGAACCACTGCCAACTTCTTTAAACAGGCCCCCGGGAGTTCAGAGATGCTCTATACCAGCCCCCGGGTGCAGATGGAGGTGGAGCCGGTGGCAGTTATCCGTAAGGAGGGTGAGCGTCCACTGGTTGAGGCCAGAAATGTTCTTGAGACCGGGGACGTGATTGAATATATGCTGCCGGGAATTGAGTGCATCCCCGTGACTGTTGTGGGGATGCTTACGGAAAAAGGGGAGGAGACGAGGCGTGCCAACCCTGGGAATGTGGTTTTTCTTGAGACAGAACCAGTTTTGAGTCAAGGACGTTTGAATGGTATTTTACGACGGCAAAAAAAATAGTTTTGAGACGAAATCGGCAATCTCTTTGCTACTGATTTTACTGCTGATCCTTGCGGTCGGCGGTTGTGCCAAAAGCCCCACCGGGAGAACTCGCTTAATGCTTGTCTCTCCCGAAAGTGCCATTGTGGCTTCCAAAGAGGCCTACATAAATACCATAAAGCCCTTGAATAAAGAGGGGAAGGTTGACAATGATCCGGCACTGAGCTTCCGGGTCAGAAATATTACCGGGCGCATTGTTCACGAGGCCATAGAGAATTTTCCTGAAACTTCTTCCTGGGAATGGAGTGTCAAGGTGATTGATGACCCGGAAGTGGTGAATGCCTGGTGTATGGCTGGGGGGAAGATGGCAGTATATACAGGTCTAATTGAGCAAATTCACCCAACTGATGATGAACTGGCCCAGGTAATGGCCCATGAGATAGGCCATGCCGTGGCCAATCACACCGCAGAGCGGATGTCGGTGCTGATGGCCAAGAATGTGGGGATTATGACCATGGCCATTGTGCTTGGGGATAATGAGTATCGGAGTCTGGCCCTTGGCGGGGCAGTGGTTGCGGCCAACCTGGCTATCCAGTTGCCCAACAGCCGAACAGCGGAGGAAGAAGCCGACCGTATCGGGATTGAGCTTGCAGCACGTTCCGGCTATGACCCAGGGGCGGCAGTGACGCTGTGGCAGAAAATGGGGGCAACGGATGAGTCCCGGCCCCCCGAGTTTTTAAGTACCCATCCCTCACCGGATAACAGGCAGCAGACCCTGGAGAAACTGGTACCTGTTATGATGCCCTACTATAAAGAGAAAAAGATGCGTCTTATCTATATCTTTCAGTAATTCTTCGAAACCGGTGTAATTACATACCACATTCTATGTCGTTTCTCTTTGTAGCATCTGGAGATATCATAGATGTTCCTATCTTTTAAAAGTCTTGTTAAATAAGCAGCCTCCGGAATTGTCCCATATGTGAAAGATTATTTTCTACACTCTGCTTTATGTCCTTCGTTTTTACAAACTTGGATTGGGGAAAGAAGGCTTTTGGGTCAGGTCTTGGAAAATAACATCTGTTATAAGGGGCGAAGCTGTCCTTCTCGAACTTGTTGGAAGAATCATGGCGGCAGCTATCCAATATCCATCTATTTATTCTTTAAAATATCATTGGTCTCTCGTTCAAACCCGGCAATAAGGCGATGGCTACCGGCTCGGTACAGCCTCTGCGGTGATTTCCAGCGAATTGGTGAGCTTTTGGACAAGTGAGGTCATGATATGGGGGTGGTTTTGGTGTAAGGAATGAGGGTAGTTGGCAAACGAATGGCACGTTGTAGAGATCTCCGTCTGTCAACTATGGAAAACAACACGTCAACTGTCAACTGCGATTCCGATAGTCCCGTATCTTCTGGCTCCAAAGGGCAGGTCCTGTTTTGTGGATGGACTCACCACGACTGTCAACAGCGACAGTTACGGGCATATCTTCCACAACAAATTCATAGATTGCTTCCATGCCAAGGTCTTCAAAGGCGATTACCCGTGAGGATTTGATAGCCTTGGAGACCAGGTAGGCTGCTCCGCCAACTGCCATCAGATACACGGCCCCATGTTTGCGAATGGAGTCTATGGTGGCATCCCCCCGTTCGGATTTACCAATCATCCCCATGAGGCCAGTCTTGCCCAGCATCATATCTGTGTACTTATCCATTCGGGTGGAGGTGGTAGGCCCGGCAGGGCCCACGGCTTCATCTCTTACGGGATCAACCGGCCCCACATAGTAGATAAACTTCCCCGTAAAATCGACACCTTCGGGGAAGTCCTCTCCTGCATCTATCAGGGATTGGATTCTGCGGTGGGCGGCATCCCGTCCGGTGAGGATGGTGCCATTTAAGAGCAGGGTCTCCCCTGGTTTCCAGCTTGCGATCTCTTCTTGAGTGATTCCATCGAGTTTAACCCGTTTGACGCTCTCTCCAACTTCCCACTCAATCTGAGGCCAGTCTTCAAGGCGGGGCGGGCTGAAATGGGCCGGGCCACTGCCATCCAGAACAAAATGATTATGTCGGGTGGCTGCGCAGTTGGGGATCATGGCAACGGGCAGTGAGGCGGCGTGGGTGGGGCAATCAAGGATCTTCACATCGAGTGCAGTGGTGAGCCCCCCTAAGCCCTGGGCTCCAATGCCCAGTTCGTTGACTTTTTTGTAGATCTCCAAGCGCAGCTCTTCAACTCTGCTACTTGGCCCCTTCTCCATCAGCTCTTGTATGTCGATAGGTTGCATCAGGGACTCTTTGGCAAGGACCATGGCCTTGTCAACTGTGCCTCCGATTCCAATCCCCAGGATACCGGGGGGGCACCAGCCAGCGCCCATGGTGGGGACAGTACGAACCACCCAGTCAACTATGGAATCATTGGGGTTGAGGGGTGCAAATCTACTCTTATTTTCCGAGCCACCGCCTTTGGCGGCAATGCGGACATCCACCACATCCCCTGCGACCAGTTCGGTATAGATAACTGCTGGGGTGTTGTCTTTGGTGTTACGGCGTTCTCCGGCCGGGTCTGCCACAACGGAGGCCCGCAGGGGGTTTTCGGGGTCACTGTAGGCCCTGCGTACCCCTTCGTCCACCAATTCCTGGATACTGGAACTGGTGTCAAATCGGCATTCCATCCCAATTTTGAGAAAGGCGGTGACGATTCCGGTATCCTGACAGATAGGACGCTGGCCCATGGCGGCCATGCGCGAGTTGATAAGGATCTGGGCCATGGCATCTTTGGCAGAGGGGTTCTCTTCTAGGTCATAGGCCCGGGCCATGGCCTGCACGAAATCACGGGGGTGGCAGTAGGACATGTGCTGCAGGCTCTCTGCGATGGAATCAATAAAGTCCTGGCTGCTGATGGTGGTGGTCATGGCAGTTCTCCTACAGTTTTAATGAACGGAGTGTCGGTTCTGGGATCTTAGCGGATAATGGCTTTGGGTTGGTGGTACCCGGATGGTGCCGTGGTATTGGGCATGAGTATCGCGCCCTGGCCGATCAGGGTGCCGGGATTGGTGACGGAGTTGCAGCCCGTCTGAGCGTAATCTCCAAGGATTGCGCCAAGTTTACGGCGCCCGGTATCCACCAGACCATCTTTCGTGCGAATGGAGACAGTGCCGCCCAGAAACTTGAGATTGGCAAATTTTGTTCCGGCTCCCAGGTTGGCATCCTGGCCCAGGATGGAATCACCAAGATAGGCAAAGTGACCGGCCTTGGCATCATTAAGAAAGATAGAATGTTTTACTTCGGTGGTGTGGCCCACAACACATCTCTTTCCGGTAAGGCAGTAGCCCCGGAGATAGGCCCCCTGGCGTACTTCGGTGTTGTCACCAAGAATGGTGGGTGACTTTATAAGGGCTCCGCCTTCAACGAGGACTCCGCTGCCAAGGGAGATCCTGGCACCAATGCAGATGGTGCCCGCCATAATCAGACTGGCATCGGTGAGTTCTGCACCATCCTTGCTGATGCGGAGCTGGCCCTTGGTGGCATCGCCATATTTGATTTCATATCCCCTTGCTGCAAAGAATCTATTCTCATGCCAGATAATGGACTCAGGCAGGGGAATCCCTTCTGGGAGGAGGCCTGAAGGGAGTTCCGGGTACTGAAAACCATCCATATAGCTTTTGAGATTGGTAAGTGCCTCCCACACGGGTTTATTTTCTTCAAAAAGAGGGGCGTGAGCAAACTCTGACAGGTCAAAAAATGATTTTGTGTTAAGCATTCTTTTCTCTCGGGGAAAAGCGTAGTAATATAAAAAATGATTGCTGTGGATTGCCGCAGTATGAGAGAAAAGCCGGAAATTTACAAGAAAAATTGAACGAAGCAGTGCTGGGAGTGATTGCCGGCTTGACTTCAACGGGCTCCGTGTTTACGTTTCTGTGACTCAATAAAAAAATTAATAGAGATATTCTCTGTTCTTGATATCAGGAGGTTTTTGTGGATTTTAACGACTCTTTATCCATTGGCATGGATGATTTTACCGACCAGGAAGATATGGTTATTCCGTCTGAATTGCCAATGATGGCCGTACGGGATGTGGTTGTCTTTAACTATATGATCATCCCCCTCTTTGTGGGCCGTCCAAGCTCCGTTGAGGCCGTCAATGCAGCCCTTGAGGGAGATAAGCTCCTTATGCTGCTGACCCAGAAAGATGCCACCCGTGATAATCCGGAGCCAGCAGATCTCTACGATGTGGGAATGGTGTGCATGGTGATGCGCACCCTGAAACTCCCAGATGGCAGATTAAAGGTGCTGGTTCAGGCGGTATCCAAGGCCAAGGTCAAAAAGTATGTGCAGACCGAGCCCTACAGTCTGGTGAAGATCAAGGCCATTGTTGAAGCCGAGGCCGAAGAAACTGATGTGGCCACCGAGGCCCTGATGCGCACTGTTCGGGAGCAGACCGAGAAGATTATGTCCCTGCGCGGTATCCTTTCGGCCGATCTGATGATGATCATCAATAACATTGAGGAGCCGGGGCGGCTTGCCGACCTGGTGGGCTCCAATCTGCGTCTCAAGATAACAGAATCTCAGGCCATCCTGGAAGAGGCCGATCCCGTCAAACGTCTGCGCCTGGTAAACGAGCTGCTCACCAAAGAGCTTGAGGTCTCAACGGTACAGGCCAAGATTCAGTCCGATGCAAAAGAGGAGATGGGTAAATCCCAGCGTGAGTATTACCTGCGGGAACAACTCCATGCCCTACAGAAAGAACTGGGTGACGGTGATGAGCGAGGGCAGGAGATCGATGATCTGCTCCGCAAGCTCAAAAAGACCAGGATGCCCAAATCGGTGCGCAAGGAGGCCAAAAAGCAGGTCAGTCGCATGGAAATGATGCACCCTGACTCTTCCGAGGCCACCATTATCCGTACCTACATCGATTGGATTCTGGATCTTCCCTGGAAAAAGGGCAGCAAGGATCAGCTCGATCTCAAGGCAGCAAAAGAGGTTCTGGATAATGATCACTTTGGCCTGGATAAGATCAAGGAACGTATCCTTGAGTATCTGGCGGTGCGCAAATTAAATCCTGACACCAAGGGCCCCATCCTCTGCTTTGTGGGCCCTCCGGGAGTTGGTAAAACATCTCTTGGGCAGTCCATTGCCCGGGCCATGGGACGCAAATTCTACCGGCTGTCCCTTGGCGGCATGCGGGATGAGGCTGAGATCCGCGGCCATCGCCGCACCTACATTGGGGCCATGCCGGGTCGTATCCTCCAGGGGTTGAAGATGGTTGACTCCAATAATCCCATCTTTATGATGGATGAGATCGATAAAATTGGCTCAGATTATCGGGGTGACCCTTCTTCTGCCCTGCTGGAAGTGCTGGATCCTGAACAGAACTTTGAGTTTTCTGATCACTACATGAACATGCCCTTTGACCTCTCCAAGGTCATGTTTATCACCACCGCCAACAGGTACGATACCATTCCCGGTCCCTTGCTGGACAGGATGGAGCTCATTGACCTCTCGGGCTATACCCTTGAGGAAAAGGTGGTGATTGCTAAGAAATATCTGCTGCCGCGTCAGATTAAAGAGAATGGTATCCTGACTCGTCACCTGCGTTTGGCTGAAGGTGCCCTTGAGTATATCGTCAGTCACTACACCCATGAGGCGGGTCTTAGGAATCTGGAACGGGAGATTGGCAAGATCTGCCGCAAGGTGGCTCGTAAGATTGCAGAGGGCGGTAAGGGGCCCTATTCCGTGAGCCGCAACACCATAGACCGTTATCTTGGCCCTCCCAAGACCATACCCGAATCGGAACTGGAAGCCCTGCATCAACCCGGATTAGTGACGGGACTTGCCTGGACGGAAGTGGGCGGTGAGATCCTTCAGATTGAGGTCAATATCATGCCGGGTAAGGGCAAGATGACTCTCACCGGACAGCTGGGGGACGTGATGAAGGAGTCGGTACAGGCCGCTTTGACCTATTGTCGAAGCCGTATCGATGAACTCGGGGTAAAGGAAGGCTATTTTGATAAGCACGATATCCATGTGCATGTGCCTGCTGGTGCTATCCCTAAGGATGGGCCGTCGGCTGGAATCACCATGGCTACAGCCCTCTACTCTGCCATTACCGGCAAAAAGGTGGTGAAGAAACTTGCCATGACAGGCGAGGTCACTCTGCGAGGGCGGGTTTTGCCCATTGGTGGACTCAAAGAAAAGGCTCTGGCGGCAGTACGGGCCGGACTGACTAAGGTGATTATCCCGGCTCAGAATGAGAAAGATCTGGTTGATATCCCTCCCGAGATTCGCAAGACCATGACCTTTTACCCTGTGAAAGATATGGATGAGGTGGTAAGACTTGCCTTTAATGGACAGATTGTAAAGAAGACCAAAAAGAAATAACGCCTCAGGTTCGGCCTAGGGCATCCATAGAGTAGCAGAGTGAAGCTGAACGAAGAGCAGGAATCAGGGAGTTGGAGCAGTAGTAAAAGGATCATCCTTGTGATGATCCTTTTGTTGTTTATGGCCTTACTCGGTCTTGGCGGCTGGTTCTTGCAGTTTGCAAGCCATCCGGCGCAGGGTGAGATCAGTGACACAGCCACCGTGGTTGTCCCTGTGGGCTCTTCTGTGCAGGAGATCAACGCTATCCTGGCTGATGCCGGGCTTGTGGCCCTGGATGTACGCTTCCCTGTATTGGCCCGGTATCTTGGGCTGGCATCCCGGCTCCAGGCAGGTGAGTTTGCTCTGCATTGTGGCCAGACGCCCCAGGAGTTGCTAAAAGAACTGGCCAGTGCCCGTCCCATTCAGCATTCTGTTACGATTCCCGAAGGTTTGACTGTGGTTGAGATTTCCCGTATCTTCGCCCAGGGGGGCTGGGCTAATGCCAATGAATTTGTCCGGCTGGCCTCTGACCCTGAATTTATCAACTCAGTGGGTCTTGGTTCCAGGAAGAGTCTGGAGGGTTATCTCTATCCGGATACCTACTATCTGACTCGTCAGGGGCAAACCACCGCGGATATCCTGAGGATGCAGGTACGCCACTTTTCTCTGGTCTGGGAGAGCCTTGAGGTCACAGATATTCCCCTGGGGCTCACGCCTTACGAAGTCCTCATTTTGGCCTCTATGGTGGAAAAAGAAACGGCCAGACAATCGGAACGTCCCATCATAGCCGGAGTCTTTATCAATCGTCTCAAAAGGGGCATGCGTCTCCAGTCTGACCCCACGGTAATTTATGGGATAGAAGATTTTTCCGGGAGGCTGCGGCGCAAAGATCTTCGGACTCCATCTCCCTACAACACCTATACCTTAAAGCGTCTGCCCATAGGTCCCATCAGCAATCCCGGCAGGACGGCCCTCAAGGCTGTTCTTCACCCAATTCAGAGCGACTCGCTCTACTTTGTTTCAAAAAACGATGGCAGCCATAAATTTTCCCGTACACTCCGGGAACATAATCGGGCCGTCAATAAGTATCAACGCTCCAAGAAAAAGTAAACTCTGCCACGTCTATTTCCTTAATTTGACTTTCAAAATCCTATCTCATAGAATTATAGAAGCTTTCTTGCCCCTGCGTTATAATTGTCTCTGGATATGAATATGCCAAAGCTCTACAGCTTCAGTAAAATGTACCACCTGACCCTCGCCACGGTTCTTCTTCTTGCTGTTGGGGCCCTTGGTACGTTTTGGCTGCTTGGTGAATATAAGCATCACCTCGATGCCCTGGAATCTGTTCAGGAGGAAGCCATTGCGGAACGGAAAACTAGAGTTAAGGCCCTGATTAATGACCTGGTTCAGAGTGTTGAATATCAAAAGGATGGTGTTGAGGAACAACTGAAAGACAATCTGGCAAACTATGCCGAGATAGGATGGGTCGCAGCCAATGCAATTTATCAGGCATCCAGGGGGCATTTAGCTGATGAGAAAATTAAACGACTGATTATTGACACCTTGATGGCCATGCGTTTTCTTAACGATCGTAGCTATTTCTGGATCTATAACACCGATTACACCCTCATTGCCACCCCATACAGACAGGAATCAATGGGGAAGAAAAGTGACGTTGATCTTACCGATAGTAAGGGACAGAAGATAGTCCGTTCTTTTGTGGATGTCGCCCGTTTAGATAAAAAAGGAGGGTTTGTCTCCTACTATTGGAATGGAGCAGGTTTGGCGGATGAGTATCACACAGAAAAGGGGAGGAAAAAAATTGCCTATCTGAAATTTTTTGAACCCTATAACTGGGTAATAGGGATTGGGGCATATCTTGATGACTTCGAAGAACAGTTGCAGCGTGACACGGTAAAACGTATTGCGGCCATTCATGCAGGAACCAAAGGCTACATTTTTACCCATACCCGTGATGGCGTATGTCTGAACCATGTTAAAAAAGAAAATATTGGCAAGAATCGCTGGGAACTTTTGGATGCCGGGGGAATGAAGGTTGTCCAGGCCCTGGATCGTACCGGGCGTCAACCGGGTGGTGGTTTTCTTGAATATGTGGGGAGTATTGATCCCGAAACTGGGGCACCTGCCAAAAAGATCAGCTATGTTCAATCTATCCAGGGATGGGGCTGGGTTGTGGGAAGTGGCGTGTACTATAAAGATATTCAGGACAAGATGCTGGAGTATCGTCGGGAGCTTTTCAATGCTTTGCGTAATAAGATTGCCACCACGGTCATTGTCCTGTTCAGCGTGTTACTCGTAGGGCTTCTCATCGGTCACCAACTCTTGAAAGGGTTTTTGAAAGAGCTGAATCTATTTGTTACAGGGGGCCATGATGGGGAGGCGGCAGTCATTGATCTTGATAAAATCAGAATTAAAGAGCTGCGAACTATCGCTGAGCACGCCAATATCCTCCTTGAAGAGAAGGAGCAGGCCCGGGCGGAACTACAGAGTGCCAAGCGAATGGAGTCCATCGGGATGATGGCGGGTGGTGTTGCCCACGATCTCAACAATATCCTCTCCGGGATTGTGGGATATCCTGAGATTGTACTGCAAAAATTGCCGCCACAGAGTGACCTGCGGGATGCAATTGAGGCGATCCGCGAATCTGGCCTTCGTGCTGCAACGGTTGTGGAAGATTTGTTGACTGTAGCTCGGGGTGCTGCCTGTGTAAGAGAGGTTCACGATTTAAACATTCTCATAGGAGAATATATGTCTTCTCCCGAGTGTAAAGAACTGAGGGAATTGTACCCGTTTGTGCAGTATGACAGGCAGCTTGCAGCTTCCCCTTCCCTGGTTTCCTGCTCTTCGGTTCATGTGAAGAAATGTCTTATGAACCTGGTGATGAATGCGGCAGAGGCTATTGCTGAAGGGGGAGTTATTTGTGTATCCACACAGAATCAGACGATTGAGCAGCGCAATGCCAGTGAGGAAAACCTTGCGGCGGGTCAATATGTTGTAATCGTGGTGCAGGATAGTGGCCCCGGGATCTCAGACAGAGACATTGGGCATATCTTTGAGCCCTTTTATACAAAAAAAGAGATGGGGAGAAGTGGTACCGGACTGGGGTTGGCTGTGGTGTGGAATACCATGGCAGATCACGATGGCAAGGTCACAGTTCAGAGCAGTGCGCAAGGTACTTGCTTTCGCCTCCTGTTTCCTCTATCAGA